>JANXTX010000249.1 GCA_025352165.1 Caulobacteraceae bacterium
GAGGGCGGCTTATCGCAGAGGGGCCCCTGCTTGGCAAGGGGATGACCGCGACCATCGCCATCTTGACAAATTGAAATAATATAGCAATACGTAATCTTCCCGCCGACTTGCCCCCTCCTCTGGCTCCGAAGGATTTCCATGCCCGCGCTCCCACAAGCGGCTCAAGGTCCCTCGAACGGCGCGCCGATCGCCATCCTCCCGCCAGAGCTTCTAATAATACCGTTATTTTTCAATATGGTAAATCCAACAAGTACCGGCGACGGGCCGCCCAACACCCGCCCGTTGGTCGCCAATCGACCGCCCGTCGCTCGCCATCGAGCCGCCACCCAACCGCCCTTCGACCGCCATCGGACCGCCCGCCGACCGCCATCGGCCGCCATCCAACCGCCATGCGAACGCTCCATCCACCCTTGGCGAGGCTCGACGTTCTCGGCTAAGCGCAGGCCATGACCTCGCACGTTCCAGCAGAGTGGTCCCCTCACGCCGCGATGTGGGTGGGATTTCCCAGTCATGCCGATCTCTGGCAGGACGATCTCGACCTCGCTCAGGACGAGGTCGCGGCCCTGGCGCGCGCGTTGGCGGGGCCAGGCGGGGAACATGTCAAACTGCTGGTTTGCGGCGAAACTGCCGTCGCCGCGGCGCGGCGGCGGCTGGCTGGCGTCGCCAACATCGAGATCGTCGCCGGCGAGTTCGGGGATGTCTGGCTGCGCGACACCGGTCCGATCTTCACCGCGCAGGGCGACGCGGCGGCGTTCACCTTCAATGGCTGGGGCGGCAAGTACGATCTGCCGGGTGACGACACGGTCGCCAACCAGATCGCGGCCTCGTCCGGCGCGGCCCTGACCCGGCACCCATTCGTGCTGGAGGGCGGCGCCCTCGATCACGACGGCGCGGGGACGGTGCTGACCACCAGCCAGTGCCTGCTCAATCCCAATCGCAACCGCAACTGGCGCGAGGCCAGCGCGGAAGCGGCGCTGGCTGCTTCGCTCGGTACGCGCAAGGTGATCTGGCTCGGCAACGGGCTGGTCAACGATCATACCGATGGCCACGTTGATAACCTGGCCCGCTTCGTAGCGCCTGGCGTGGTCGCCTGCCCGGTCGCCTTCGGGATCGATGATCCGAACGCCGACGCCTACGACGCCGCCGCGCGGGTGCTCGCCGGATCCACCGATGCGGAAGGCCGGCGCCTGCGGCTGGTCCGCGTCCCCTCCCCGGGCAAGATGCTGGACGCCGAGGGCAACCGCGCGCCGGCCTCGCACATGAACTTCCTGATCGCCAATCAGGCCGTGATCGTACCCACCTATGGCGACCTCGCCGGGTCATTCGCCGTCCAGGCGCTGGAGGAGGTTTTCCCCGATCGCAAGGTGATCGGCCTGCCCTCCGCCGCGCTGCTCACCGGCGGTGGGTCGTTCCACTGCATCAGCCAGCAGGAACCGGCATGAGCCCGCGCACGATCACGCTCGGCGCCATCCAGGCCGCGTTCGGTGACGACCTCGACGCCAACATCAGCAGGGTCGAAGGCCTCATCCGCGAAGCCGCCGCGCGCGGTGCGCGGGTGATCCTGCCGCCGGAACTTTTCCAGGGTCCCTATTTCTGCGTCTCGCAACAGGAACGCTGGTTCACGCAAGCCCTTCCCTGGCGCGAGCACCCCTGTGTCACCCGCCTGGCCCCGCTGGCGAAGGAACTCGGTGTCGTGCTGCCGGTGTCGATCTTCGAGCGCGAAGGGCCGCACTATTTCAACAGCCTGGTGATGATCGACGCCGACGGGGCGCTGCTGGGTGTCTACCGCAAGAGCCACATACCCGATGGACCGGGCTACCAGGAGAAGTACTACTTCCGGCCCGGCGACACCGGTTTCCGCGTCTGGGACACCCGCTTTGGCCGCATTGGCGCGGGCATCTGCTGGGACCAGTGGTACCCCGAGGCCGCGCGCGCCATGGTGCTGATGGGCGCCGACGTGCTGCTCTATCCCACCGCCATCGGCAGCGAGCCGCACGATCCGTCGCTGGATACGGCGCTTCCGTGGCGCCGCGCGATGCAGGGCCACGCGGTCTCGAACATCATCCCGGTGGTCGGCGCCAACCGCACGGGCTTCGAGCCCTGGGCCGATTATCCGAACGGCGGCCAGCGGTTCTATGGATCGAGCTTCATCGCCGACCACCGCGGCGATCTGCTCGCCGACTTCGGGCGCGACGAGGAGGGCGTGCTGACCGCCTCGTTCGACCTCGATTTCCTGGATGCGCACCGCGCCGCATGGGGATTCTTCCGCGACCGCCGACCTGACCTCTATGGCGCGCTGGCGGCGCCACGCCCCGCATGATCGAGACCGATCGCCTGATCCTGCGCCGCTGGCTCAACCGCGACCGCGAGCCCTATGCGGCGATGAGCGCCGACCCGGAAGTGATGGACTGGCTGGGCGGGAACCTGATGACGCGCGCCCAATGCGACGCCCAGATCGACCGATTGCAGTCCGAGCTTGACCTTCTCGGTTACGGTTGCCTGGTCATCGAGCGCAAGGACGACGGCGCGTTCCTTGGCTTTGTCGCGCTGGCCGCGATTCACCAGGAGCCGCCGGCGCCAAGAGGTGTCGAAATCGGCTGGCGTCTCGCCCGCCACGCCTGGGGTTCGGGCTATGCGAGCGAAGCGGCGGCGGCCGTACTGAAGGATGGCCTCGAACGGGTCGGCCTGGCCGAGATTCTGTCGTTCACCGCGCAGAGCAATATTCGATCGCAGGCCGTCATGCGGCGTATCGGCCTGCACCGGCGACGCGATCTCGACTTCGACCACCCGGGATTGGCCGCCGATCATCCACTTCGCCCCCACATCGTCTGGTCGACCCGGGCGGCCTGACGAGACCGGGCATTCACTTCACCCCGTACACATTCATCACATCCCGCCGAAGCGCCAGCCGGCTGTCCTGACGGCTGTAGAACATGTGGCCGCCGGGATACTCGGTTACGCGGATGCGGGAGGGATCGTAGGCGACTGGCATCTGGTCGACGATCAGCACCGAGGCGAAGAACGGACAGGACAGGTCGTCCCAGCCGTGGGCGATCAGCACCTTCATCTTCGGATCCAGAGCCACGGCCTGGCGCAGGTCGGTGACCGATTCGACGTCCTCGTCGCGCCCGTCATTCCAGGCCCGGCCGACCTCTTCGCTCAATGCATTGTATCGACCCTCGGCCTTCCAGCCGACCGTGCGAGTGACGAAATCGACCATCGCCGAGGTGGTCGGCGCGATGATCGAACCCAGGATCGGGTCGCCGGTGCGCTGCTCGGGGGAAAACGGGAACGGGTCGTCCTCGGTAACATTGGAGTCATAGCGGCTGCCCAGCTTGCTCTGCTCGCGGAACACCTCGCGCAGGAATGCCTGGGTCTCGATGCGCGCGCCGGAGCGTTTGACAAAGGTCGGATCAAGGCCGGTCAGTTCGGTGACCTTCGCCACCATCCGGTCGATCGCCGCCGGGTCCGAACGGCCCTTCAGAAGATCGCCGGCATACTGCCCCCGCGAATAGTCCTCCGCGGCGGCCATGGCCCGCGGAGTCAGCTGATTGTGGCGCTCCAGATTGGCCGCGACCATGGAGGGCAGAGTAACGACAAAGTTGGTCCCAGAGAGATCTCCCTCGAAAGCCTGGGAGTCCAGAAACGGCGATACCAGCACGACTCCGTTGACGCCGACGCCGAGCACCGTCTGCAGATAGTGGGTGACGCGCGGGCCGCGGAATCCGCCGTAGCTCTCGCCGACGACATATTTTGGCGAGGCCATCCGGCCGTTCTTCAGCAGCCAGTCGTAGACGATGCGCGAGAGGTATTCGATGTCGGGCTTGGTGGCGAAGAAGGCCTTTTTGGCTTCGTCCTGCGAGACAAGCGAACGGGAGAAGCCCGTTCCCACCGGATCGATGAACACCAGGTCGGTGAAGTCCAGCCAGGTGCCGTCGTTCTCTACCGTCCGCGCCGCGTCCGACGGCGCATCACCCGCGGCGCCGAACTCGATCCGGCGCGGGCCTATCGCGCCCAGATTAAGAAACACCGACGCCGCGCCGGGGCCGCCATTAAAGGCGAAGGTCACCGGCCGATCCGGGTCGCGAGGACCGTCGAGCGTGTAGGCCGTGTAGACCACCTCGGCGATGGCCTTGCCCTTGTCATCCCGCACCGGCAGCGCGCCCACGGTCGCGGTGTAGGCGAGGGTCTTGCCGGCGACATGGGTGGTCTGCTTGACACTGGACTCTGACGGCAGCGGCGGCAAATCGGCCGAGGTGTCCTTGGCTGCCGGAGCCGGAGCCGGCGCGACCGGCGCTGGCTTCTGGTCATCCGCAGCGAAGACGGGCTGCGCGACGGCCAGCATGGTGATCGAGAACAGGAAGGCTGAAAGGGCGCCTCGCATGCGGGTGCTTCTCCGGTTGATCGGTCATTAGCCGTGGCGAAAGGATGAAGCGCAAGAGGAGGCTGCATTGCCGCTGGCCGGTTGATGGTCTAGAAGCCCGCCGCATTCCGTTCGCGGCGCGCGGCGCCGCGATGTCATCCTTCCCGTCAATCTGGCGAGCGCTAAATGTCAAACACCTATCAGACCGAAGCCGGGCAACTTTCGGGGGCGGTGCTATTCTATTCGCGGCCGGAACCTCTAAGCCGCGACGCACACGCCAATCTCGGCCTGCGGCGCATTGACAAGCCGTTCGCTTTTGCCGCCGGCAGCCAGGTGGTTCCGCTGACCGTGGCCGAATTCCAGGCTTCCAGCCTCTCCTACCCGATCATCTTTGCCGGGGAGCAGTACCAGCCGCTGGCGGTCATGGGGATCAACGCCTCCGCCAACATGTTCATCCAGCCCGACGGTGTGTTCGAGCCGGGCGTGTACATTCCGGCCTATATCCGCCGCTATCCTTTTGTCCTGGCCAACGACTCCACCCGTGAGCAACTGGTGGTCTGCATCGACCGCGAAGCGCCGATGCTGGGCGACCTGCCCGACGTGGCCTTCTTTGACGCTGCTGGCGAGCCAACCGAATACACCAAGAACTGCATCCAGTTCTGCAACGACTTCGAGGTCGAGGTGCGACGCACCGAGTCGTTCGTTACTTTGCTGCGCGATCTCGACCTGTTCGAGACCCGGACGGCGACCTTCACGCCGCAGATGGCCGATGGCTCAGCCGGCCCGCCGCAGACCATCGCCGAATACTTCGCGGTCTCCGATGCCAAGCTGAAGGCGCTGCCGAGCGAGAAGATCTTCGAACTGATGCAGAATGGTGCACTTTCGCAGATTTACGCACACCTCAGTTCCCTGCTGGGCTGGGATCGCCTGATTGCACTCACCGTTGCCCGCCAAGGCGTTCCGCAGCCCGCGAACCTGAACTAGGATCCGCCATAGGGCGTTCCATCCTTTTGCACGAAGCGGCCGTCCGAGCTGGCGCTCTTCATGTCGATGTCGGAGCAGATGATGAGGTCGTCGGGTGAGCGCGACCCCACCTCCAGATAGACCGCCGTCGAGTCCGACCGGTTGATCAGGTGATGACCGTTGCCCGAGCCTTTGGGAAAGGCGGCGCAGTCACCGGCGCGCAACAGCGTCTCGCCGCCATCTTCGATCAGGGTCAACTCGCCCTCGAGGACGTAGACGAATTCGTCCTCATGAGAATGCCAATGGCGTTGGCTGGACCAGTTGCCCGGCGGCAGGCGCATCAGGTTGACTCCAAAATCGGTAAGCTCGCCTGCATTCCCCAGTCGCTGCCGCACGCGATCGGCGCAAGGCTGGTCGAACGGCTGCGGATAGCCAACGCCCTTGCGTTCCGGCACTGAGGCGACATCGATCCTGGGCATGTCGTTGCTCCCGATTGTGGGTGGCTCCGAAGCTACCTCGCGTAGACGCTGCGGGTCAGGCAGGAGAACACGAGACGGCCGGCCTCATCCAGCAGGTCGTGCTGGGCGATGATGATCCCCTTGTTATCGCCGACCGGGTCCTTGCCCATCACCGTCATGCGGCCCCGCAGCAGTTCGCCCGCCGGCGGGTTCCGCACCCAGCGCAGGGCGTCGACGCCAACCCGCTTGGTCTGCGGCCACGCCGCTGTGGCATCGGCATCGAGACGTGACCACATGGCGAATACCATGGCATCGGGCGCGCCGCCTTCCGGATCCCAGCCCGGCGAAAAGGCCTGCACAAATGCGCTGAGCGCCTGCGCGTCGACCACCGTCACGCCCAGACTGACCACATGTCCAATCTCGATCTGATCAAAGGCGCCGGGCATCGATTGAGTCTCCGTTGACGAGCCGATCATCATCGGTCGTTTCCCGCCGCCTTCCAAGGGCCTAAGATAGGCGCATGAAAATCCTCGCCGTCCTGCTGGGCCTCACTCTTTGCTGTAACGCCGCAGCCGCGGCGCCGGTGAAGACACCGCACGTATCGAGCGAACTGGTTGCCCAGACATCCGGAGCCGCGGCAGGTTCTACGCTCTACCTCGCGGTGGCCCAGACGCTGGACAAGGGCTGGCACACCTACTGGCGCAACCCGGGCGATGCGGGGGAGCCAACCCAGATCACCTGGACGCTGCCGAAGGGGTGGCGTGCGGGCGAGATCGTCTGGCCGGCGCCGACACGTCTCCCGGTCGGACCGATCATGAACTACGGTTTCGAGGGCAAGGTCCTGCTGCCGGTCCCGATCGAGATTCCCGCCGGCGCCAAGGTCGGCCAGACAGCCGCCGTCAAAGCGCATGTCGACTATCTGGTCTGCGCGGAGGTGTGTATTCCCGGCAGTGCGGATGTTGCACTTGATGTGCCGGTAGTCGCGGGCGCTCCTTCCATGACCCCTGTATGGGGAACGGCGATTGCAACAGGGCTGGCCGATGCTCCGAAGCCATCCGGATTCGACGCGGCTTTCCAGCTTACCGGCGGCAAACTGAAATTTTCGGTCAGCGGCGCCGCACTCGCCGGGACCACGGGCGCCGACGGCTATTTCTATCCGTACGACAACAAGCTGATCGATCATGGTCAACCTGAAACAATTGAGCGCGGCGCGCGGGGCCTGACTTTGACGATGACCCCCGGCACGGCTTTCAGCGAGGGCCCGCCCCCGAAAACGACGTCGGGCGTGCTGGCGGTCGACGGCAAGGTCTATGAGATCACCGCGAACAACGGCCCGGCGCCCGCGGGAAGCGCCGGCCTCGGAGCCGTGACCGCGTCCACCCGAAGCGGCGGACCGGGGAGCGGCGGGAGCATTCTCGCGGCTGCCGGCTCGGCCTTCCTCGGCGGGCTGATCCTCAACCTGATGCCCTGTGTATTCCCTATCCTGTCGATGAAGGGCGCGGCGCTTGCCGGCCACGGCGACCAGCCGTCGCGCGCACGCGGACATGGTCTGGCCTTCCTGGTCGGGGTGCTGGCTACCTTCATCGCCCTTGCCGCGGCACTGCTCGTCGCGCGCGCGGCCGGCGCGGCGATCGGCTGGGGCTTTCAGTTGCAGTCACCGCTTGTGGTGGCGGCGCTTTGTCTGGTCATGCTTGCGGCGGCGCTCAACCTTTCCGGCCTGTTCGAGATCGGCGCCTCGCTGCAGGGCGTGGGCTCGAACTTCGCCGCCGCGCCTGGCCTTGCCGGTTCCGCTCTGACCGGAGTGCTGGCGGTAGTCGTCGCGGCGCCCTGCACCGCGCCGTTCATGGGCCCCGCGCTGGGTTTCGCGCTGACGCAGCCGGCAGTCGTTGCATTGGCGGTATTCGCCGCTCTCGGCCTGGGTTTCGCGGCGCCGTTCACGGTCCTCGCGTTCAGTCCCTCGCTGATGAGCCACCTGCCACGCCCCGGCCCCTGGATGGACGTATTCCGCAAGGCCCTGGCGTTTCCGATGTACGCGGCAGCCGCCTGGCTTGCCTGGGTTATCGCTCAGCAGGCCGGGTCCGAGGGGCTGGCGCGTCTGTTCGCCGCCGGCCTCGCCCTGGCGCTCGCCGCGTGGCTGTTCGGCCTCGCCCAGCACGCACACGCCCGTGGCTCAGGCGGGCGGGTCGCCATGGCCTTCGCCGCGCTTAGCGCCTGCGCCTGCGTTGCCGCCATCGCCGCCGGTCCCCAGGCAATGGCCAACGTCCAACCGGCGGCCGGGCCCTCCGCAGGCGCGATCGCTTCCGAACCATTCAGTCCCGAACGACTGGCGGCCCTCCGCACACAGGGCCGACCTGTGCTGGTCAATTTCACCGCGGCGTGGTGCGTCACCTGTCAGGTCAACGAGCGGCTGGCGTTCTCCAGCCAGCAGGTCGCGACCGCCTTCAAGCGTAGTGGCGCGGCCTATCTGGTCGCCGACTGGACCAATCGCGACCCAGTGATCGCCAAGGCTCTGGCCGACCAGGGCCGCATCGGTGTGCCCCTGTATCTGGTCTACGGCGCGGCCGGAAACCCTCGGGTGCTGCCGCAATTATTGACCCCCACGACCGTTTCCGAAGCGCTTGATGACGCGGCTCGCCTTGCCGCTACCCCCGCGACCCGCTAAGCGCCCGCCATGACCTCGGACGTTCCCTTTCGACCTATCGCGCGCGCGCCTCGCGGCTTCCAGGACCGGCGCGCCGCGGCGATCCGCCAGGAACGGCGGATTCTCGCCGCCGTGGCCTCCGTCTACGAGTCCTTCGGCTTCGAGGAGTTGGAGACCGGCTCCTTCGAATACGCCGACGCGCTCGGCAAGTTCCTTCCCGACGCCGATCGCCCCAACGAGGGCGTGTTCGCGCTGCAGGACGACGACGAACAGTGGATGGCCCTGCGCTATGACCTCACCGCTCCGCTGGCTCGGTTCGCCGCGGAGAACTGGGACAGCCTGCCAAAGCCATTCCGCCGTTATGCCTTCGGGCCCGTCTGGCGCAATGAAAAGCCAGGACCCGGGCGGGATCGCCAGTTCATCCAGTGCGATGCCGACACGGTCGGCTCGGCGCGCCCGCAGGCCGACGCGGAGATCATCGCCATGGCGGTGGCGGGCTACGCCGCCGCGGGCCTGCCGCAAGATGCCTATCAACTGAAGATCAACAATCGCAAACTGCTCAACGGCCTGCTGACCGCGGCCGGGGTCGAGGACGGCGGGCAGAAGCTGGCCGTGCTGCGGGCGGTGGACAAGCTCGACCGCCTGGGAGTGGAAGGCGTCGCGGCCCTGCTCGGCGCGGGGCGCAAGGATGAGTCGGGCGCCTTCACCAAGGGCGCGCAGCTGGCCCCGGCGGCGATCGCCTCGGTGCTGGCGTTCGTCGAAGCCCGGCGGGATACCCGTAGTGAGACGCTCGACCGGCTCTCAAAGGTGATCGGCGGATCGGCCGAGGGCGATGAAGGCCTGGCGGAGCTGGCTCAGATCGGCGAGGCACTGACCGGGCTGAGCGTCGGCGAGACCATGGCGGTGTTCGATCCTTCGGTCGTGCGCGGCCTGGAGTATTACACCGGGGCCGTATTCGAGGCCGAACTGTTGCTGCAGACGCTCAACGAGCGCGGCGAGACCGTGCGCTTCGGCTCGGTCGGCGGCGGCGGCCGTTATGACGATCTGGTCGCGCGATTTACCGGCGAACGTACCCCCGCCACCGGCTTTTCGTTCGGCGTCTCCCGATTGTCCGCGGCCCTTAACGCCAGCGGCTCGGCGGGGGCGGCCCAAGGCGCGCGTGGACCGGTAGTGGTGATCGCTTTCGATAGCGCTCGGATGAATGAGTACTTCGCACTTGCCGGAGAACTTCGCGCAGCCGGCATTGCAGCCGAGGTCTATCTGGGCACCTCGGGTATGCGCGCGCAGATGAAATACGCAGATCGCCGGCTCGCCCCCGCGGCGGTAATCCTCGGCGACGACGAGATCGCCGCCGGAACGGTGACGATCAAGGATCTCGATCTCGGCCGCGCGCTATCGAGCGGCGTTACCGACAACACGGCATGGCGGGCCGACCGTCCCGGGCAGATCAATGCACCGCGCGCCGATTGGGTTGCGGCGGTGCGAGATATCGTCGGGCGCTCGAGATGAGACTTGAAGGCGCTGTCCCGGCGCAGGTGCTCGATGCCGTCCGCGCGCCATTCCTGGCAGCCGGCGGCGTCCGTCTCGAAGCGCCGATCGTTCAGCCACTGAGCCTGTTCCTCGATCTGGCCGGCGAGGCGATGCGCGAGCGGCTGTTCATTGTCCAGGGACCAAACGGCGATGAAGCCTGCCTGCGCCCCGACTTCACCATTCTCGCGGCCAAGGCCCACATCGAGAGTGCGGACGCGACCGGACGCTATTTCTATGAGGGCCATGCCTTCAGGGTCGCACCGCCCGGCGCGCAACGCACCGAGGAATTCCTGCAGATCGGCCTGGAAGCATTTGAGCAAGGCGACGCCGCCGAAGCCGACGCGGCGATGACCGCGATTGCCTGGCAGGCCGCAAGCGCGGGCGGCCGTGACGATCTCACCCTGCTGCTTGGCGATGTCGGACTGTTCAGCGCCCTGGTCGATTCCCTTGGTTTGACGCCCGCCCTGGCCACGCGGCTGAAGCGCGCCTTCACCAGCCCACGCCGGTTGCGCGCCGAACTGGACGGCGCTCGCGGCCTGGATCCAACGCCCACAAAAGGCGGTGGACGTCTGGCGCAACTGCTCGCCGGCCTGCCCGAGGACGAAGCGGCGCTGGTGTTGTCGGAGATCTGGGCGCTCGCGGGCATCGAGCCGGTCGGCGGACGATCCGCCGCTTCCATTGTGCACCGCCTGGCCGAACGCGCCGCCTCCGCCGATGCACCGTGTCTGACAGCGGCCCAGGCCGACACGGTCGCGGCGTTCCTCGCCATCGCCGACTCCCCTCCGGCCGCGCTTGAAGCGGTCTCCCGTCTGGCGCTTACGCGAGGCCATGCGCTTGATGCCGCACTGAATATTTGGGAGCGTCGCCTTGCCGCGCTGTGCCGGCTGAACGTGCCGGCCGATCGGATGCGGCTGTCGACGGCATTCGGCCGGGCGCTGGGCTACTACGACGGAATGCTGTTCGAAGTCCGCAGTACGGCGCTGGGAAGCGACGCCCCGGTCGCCGCGGGTGGCCGGTATGACGGTCTCCCCGCCAGGCTCGGCGGGAACTCGGCCAGCGGTGCGGTCGGCTGCGTCGTGCGGCCCGGGCGAGCCTGGACCGGAGGCGCGGCATGAGTGGTCCGCTGATACTGGCGATCCCATCGAAGGGCCGTCTCAAGGAACAGGTGGACGCCTGGCTGGCCGACTGCGGGCTCAGGCCGAAGCCTGTGGGTGGCGCGCGCGGCTATTCGGCGGAGCTCGAGGGTCTGCCGGAGGTACAGGTGCGTCTGGCCTCGGCCGGAGACATCGCGGCATCGCTTGCCGCTGGCGATATCCACCTCGGCGTGACGGGGGAAGACCTCCTTGCGGAACTGCGCGATGTCGGCGGGGCAGAGGTTCTTCTGCTGAGCGCGCTCGGCTTCGGCCGGGCCGACCTCGTTGTCGCCGCGCCGAAGAGCTGGATCGACGTGCAGACGATGGCCGACGTCGACGACATCGCCCACGCTCATCTTGCCCGCACCGGGCGGCGGTTGCGGGTCGCCACCAAGTATCTCGTGCAGGCCCGCGCATTTTTCGCCCGCCACGGCATAGCCGACTATCGACTGGTCGAATCCGGCGGCGCGACAGAGGGAGCCCCGGCGGCGGGCCTCGCCGAACTGGTGATCGACATCACCTCGACAGGCGACACCCTGGCCGCCAATGGCCTCAAGGTCCTCGACGACGGGGTCATTCTTCGCAGCCAGGCGCATCTCGCAGCCAGCCCCCGCGCCGGCTGGAATGAGGACGCCATGGCGGCTGCCCGGCGCCTGCTGGGCATCATCGAGGCGCGCGCCCGCGGCAAGGCGATGGCCAGCCTGATCTGGCCCGCCGCGCAGGACGGCGCCGCGCGCGCCGCGCTCGCCCCGTATGTCCGGCCAGGCGATGCGCCGCGCGCCAATGGCCTGCTGGTCACCGGCCGCGATCTCTTCGCCGCCACCGCTGCCCTCACTGCCGCGGGGGTCGGTCCCGTCAGTGTCACCCGCCCCGCCTATGTCTTCGAGGCCGCCAGTGATGCGGCCGGACGGCTGGCCGAAGCGGTAGGACCGGCCGCGGGCGCATGAACGACGTTTCGAGCGGACCAATGCAACGGGCGCGCGACATCAGCGCGCTGATCGCGTCTGAGGCGCTCGAATCCGAACGTCAGGGCCGGCTGACACAACCGGTCGCAACGGCAATGCTGAAAGCCAACCTGTTCTCCATGCTGCGCCCGGTCGCGGCGGGCGGGCTGGGCTGTTCGCGGGTGGAGTTCTTCGAGACCGTCGAGGAGATCGCCCGGGCGGATGGCGCAGCGGGCTGGTGCCTCTCGGTCTGCGCCGCGGTCAGCGACTTCATTCACCGCGGGGCGTCACCGGAACTCAATGAAGAGATTTTCGGCTTCGGTCCCGCGGCCGTCTGGACGTCACTGTTGCCCCGCGCGACATCCGTTCCGACAGACGGCGGCTTCCACCTCTCCGGCGCGTTCGCGATGGGTTCAGGCAGCTGCCTGGCCGACTGGGTGCTGGTCGCCTCACCCCTGGAGGATCGCGAAGGACGGCAATGGTTCCGCGCCCATGTTCTTCCCAAGGCCGACGTCGTCATCGACGCTGCCTCGTGGGACGTCATGGGCCTGCGCGCAACCGCAAGCATTGAATACAGCGTCACGGACTGCTTTGTGCCGACGCATCGCACCTTCGAGTATCCCTACCTGAAAGGTGGCAAGCCGGGCTCGGTCTCGACGCTTAACGCGGCCTTTCTCAATCAGGTTGGGCTGACTGCCTTCGCCAGCGGCGTTGGCCGGCGCGCCCTGGCGGAACTGCTCGAAGCCGCGCCGCGCACCCGCCGCACGGTCGGCGAGGGGTTTCAGTCCGATGACGGGGCCATCCAGTTCGGGCTCGGTGAACTCGACGGGCGTCTGACCGCCGCCCGCTCGCATTTTCTGTCACTGGTCGCCGATCAGGACCGGCAGCTGGCGGAACGTGGCGCCATCGACGCCGCCGACACGCTGGCCCTGTCGCAGGCGGCGCAGATTCTCAGCCGGGCGGCCCGCGAGATGACCATCTTCGCCTTCGACAACGCCGGAACCAACGCGGTCTACGCCCGCCACCCGCTGCAACGCTGCCTGCGGGACATCTTCACCGGGCTGAAACACGCCAGCTTCACACCATCGATCCTGACCCGCGTCGGCAAATCAAAACTCGGCGTGCAGGCGACAAGGTCGCGACTCAGCTGAGATTGAACGCTCCTCTGGAGCGATGCCGCGCGCTGGTCTAACCTGCCTCCAACAGAGGGAGGCGGCGATGACCTACGCCGGACACAGGCTGATCCTGGATGCGGACAGCCATCTGATGGAACTGCCGGACTTCCTGTCCGCTCACGCCGACCCGGGCGATATCGACCTCCTGCCCTGCCTGGGCGCGATCACCACCGGACAATTCGATCCGGGCGATCATGTCGGAACCTCCGGCCACCCGCCCGAAGTTGTCGAGCGCCTGCTGCAGCTTGGCGACCAGATTACCCGCGGCCCCAAATGGCACGATGCACTGGGCGCCTTCAGCGGCCAGGAGCGCACACTGGCGCTGGATCTGCTGGGCTTCAGGGCGCAGGTGGTGTTTGCCTCATTCTGCGCCCGCCCGACGTTCGAGGCGCCGCTGGAGGCTAGGTACCCCATCGCCCGCGCTCACAACCGCGCCATGGCCGCCTTCTGCGAGGCCGACCGCCGACTGATCGGCGTCGCCATCGCGCCACTCGATGATCCGGCCCAGGCTCTGGCGGAGATCGACCGCGCCACCGCGATGGGCCTCGGCGCTGTGTGGATTTCAGCCGATCCGCCCGGCGGCCGCTCTCCCGGGCATCCCGCCCATGAGGCGATCTGGGCGACGCTGGCCGAGCGCGGTCTACCCTTCATCCTGCACGTCGGCAGTTCCCCGCTGCAGATTCCCGCGCCATGGATGAACGACGGCTACCCCGACCGGGTCACCGCGCGCGGCGGCGCCGAGGTGATCGGGTCCAAGGACCTGACTGTGATCCACCATGCGTCGCAGCGATTCATCTCCGCCCTGGTTCTCGATGGCGTGCTTGACCGTCATCCGGCCCTACGCGGCGGCGTCATCGAGATCGGCGCCGGCTGGGTGCCGGACATGATCCGCCGGCTGGACCATGCCGCCGAGATCTGGGCGAAATCCGAACCCCATCTGGCGCTGATGAAGCGCAGGCCTTCGAAGCAGATCCGCGACCAGCTGCGCTTCACACCCTACCCGTTCGAGGATGTCGGCGCGCTGATCCGAGAGTCTTGGCCGGAGCTCTATCTGTTCTCGTCCGACTATCCACATGCCGAAGGTGGTCGCGATCCAATCGGCCGCTTCGAACGCTCGCTTACCGAAGCTGATGAGTCAGCGAGGGCTGGCTTTTTTGCCGACAACTTCCTGGCGCTCTATCCCAACGCACTCGCCGGCGCCTGACCCGGCCTGCCGCGTCGCCTGGCGCGACGCGCGAACCGCGCGGGGTCAACCAGTTCCGCAAGCGAGCGAGGTAGAGGCGAAGGCGTCGAGAGAGCCAAGGAAGCGATGTGATCAGCGAGCAAGGGCGCCAGCGTAAAACCTCGCGAGCCGAGGCCGCCAAGCACGAAACGTCCGGGCGCCTCAGCGGCCACCTCGCCAGCCAAGGGTAGATAGTCACGCGTGGTGGCGCGGATGCCCGTCCAAGGACGTAGGCTATGCGTACGCAAGGCCTCGGCAAGCTCAGGCATAGCCGCTGCGACAGCGTCGAGATTGCGGATGTGGTCGGCATCGCGCGGCCGCGCGTCGGTATCGTCACGGTCGTGCGTAGCGCCGAACAGCACTCCCTCGCGCGTGGGAATTACATAGGCGCTGAACAAAGTCGCGCCTGAGTATGTCGCGCCGAGCGCCAGACTGGCCTGCCCCCTTACCGGCGTGAGTGGCAGGCCGGGAGACAGGCGAGCGCAGTCCATGCCCGCCGCCAGACAGACGACATCCGCCCGCGCGATCTCGGCGCCCTCCGGATCGACAAGCTTCCAGCTATCATGGTCCCAGGAAACAGTCGCAACGCGTACGCAGGTCGGCGGGCTCAGCCACGCGGCAAACACCGAGGCCGGCTCGATGACCGTGGCTGCGTGTATTTCCAGGCCGATGTCCGTATCGATCATGCATCCTGGCTCAAAGAGGTCCGAACCGGCAATCGCTGAGAACCGGGCCGCGTCCTTTGGACCGACGCGGTGTTGCACAGCTCCCAGCGACACCACGGCCCCGGGAATATCCGCGTAAAGTCTAGCAGCGCGCGCGAAAGCCTGGGCAAAAAGCGCAGCCTGATCGGCAAGGCCGGCGTCGAGGCGCGGCGCGACCAGCGCGGCGGGACCGCCCGATGCCCCCGCGCCGGGCCCCTCAGCGTCGAAGACCTCCACTTCAGCGCCCAACGCATTGAACGCACGACTCAGAGAGGCGCCGGCGATGCCCGCTCCGATGATCGCGACCCGTCGCTTCGGCGGCTCCGGCGCGGACGACCCCGCCACGCACGCCTCAAGGCGATGGCGCTTGCGGCCGAACCCCGGCAGCCGCTCCACTTCAAGGCCGGCATCCTGAAGGTCGCGGCGCACCTGGCCGGCGACGGTGAAACTGGCGAGCCGCGCCCCGGGCGCCGAGCGCGCGGCTACGAGGTTGAGCACCTCCCGACGCCACATCTCCGGGTTCCTTGACGGTGCGAAGCCATCCAGGAACCACGCGTCCGCCGGCCCGCTCCAGGCCTGCAGGGCCTTGGCGACGTCCGTGATTGCGATGTCGAAGGTCGCGTCCAGTTCCGGGAGGTCCAGGCGATGAAAGCCGCGCGCACGCCCGGGCCAGCGGCTCAGCAGGAGCCGCGCGATATCTGAAATCTGCGGCCAGGGAGCCAGCGCCCGGGTAGCATCGCCGACGCTGATCGGGTGCGCCTCAACGCTGAAGATGTGCAGATGGCCGTCGGGCGGACGGGTCCGTCGCCAGAGATCGAGAAGGGCGAGGATATTAAGGCCGGTTCCGAAACCGAGCTCGGCAACACAAAAGCGTCTTCGGCCATTCCAGGCCTGCGGCAGGTGGCAACCGTCGAGGAACACCGCCCGCGATTCGGCTAGGCCATCTTCGCTGGAAAAGTAGACATCATCGAAAAGCCGGGATCGGGGCGCGCCGTTGTCGTCCCAGGTCAGATCGGGGCCGGGGGTCACAGTATCATCCATGACATGTGACAAAGAAAAAGGGCCGCCCCGAAGGACGGCCCTTTCCAAACAGACTTACGTCCGCCTGATATCGCTTAGGACGCCGGGGCGTTCGCTGTCATCGCGCCGGCAGCGGCCGGGGCGTTCGCCGCCGGGGCGTTGGCGTCGGCCGGGGCATTCGCCATCGGAGCATTGGCGTCGGCGACCGGGGCGTTCGCCGCGGTGTTGGCGCTGTCGTCGGCGGGCTTCTTCGAGCAGGCGGCGACGGAGAGAGCGGCGACGGCGACGCCGGCCACGAAAACGGTGCGAAGAATCTTGGAGGTCATCATGGATCCTGGTCCCCTTGGGTAAGGTTGAGGCGTCCGATTCACCTCGAACGCTGTATCCAATATGCCGCGATCGCCGCCGAACGCAAGGGAAGAGTTCACGATCCCGTGATCACAATTCACAAAACGCTCACGCATTGCGCCAATTTCGCTGCGCGGATAACAGGTTAAATCATGACCCAGGCCGCAGAAAGCCCTCCGCCGCGCCTTCCGGCCCGGTCGTTCGCGATCATCTTCGGGGTCTCGATCGCGACGGCGCTGGGCAATACGGGCATGCAGTCGGTGCTGCCCGCCATCGGCCGCTCGATCGGTTTTCCCGACTATCTGGTCGCCGCGATCTTTTCCCTTTCGGCGCTGCTGTGGGCATTCAGTTCCCCGGTCTGGGCGAGGCTGTCGGACCAGCGGGGACGCAAGCCGCTGATGATGATTGGCCTGGCCGGCTTCATGGTCTCTATGATCTGCTGTGGCCTGGTGGTTGGCGCCGGTGTTCGCCACCTGGCGCCGATGCTGGTGATCTTCCTCCTTTTTCTGCTGTCCCGCGCCCTGTTCGGACTGTTCGGCGCCGCCGCCAACCCAGCCACGCAGGCCTACGTAGCCGAACGCACCCGTCGCGAGGAACGCACCGAGGCGATGGCTGGCTTGGCCGGCGCCTTCGGGCTCGGCACGATCATCGGCCCCGCGGTGGCCCCGCTGTTCGTACTGCCGGTCGTCGGACTGGCCGGACCAATGTTCGCATTCGCGATCATCGCCGCGATCATGATGGTCGTCGTCGCCCGCTATTTGCCGGAGGACAGGGGCGCCCCGACGCCACCGAATGACGCAGAGGAAGCCGACGATCCCGAACGACCGGTCGGCAAGCCGCCCTCCCTGTTCAGGGACCCCCGGCTGACGCCGTTCCTGGTCTACGGTTTCCTGATCGCCGCGTGCCAGACCGCGCAAGGCCAGACGCTCGGCTTCCTGATCATCGACAAGCTGCACATGTCGCCGCTGCGCGCGCAGGGCTTCACCGCGGTGGCGATGATGGCGGGCGCGGTCGCAGGCTTGCTTGCACAATGGGGCTTGATCCGGATGTTCCGCATGACCCCGCGCGATCTGCTGCGTTGGGGCGCGGGCATCGCCGCCCTGGCAAATGTCATCGTCGCCTTCTCGCCCAGCTATTCGGCCGTGGTGATGGGCTATGCACTCTCGAGCCTGGGATACGGGTTTTGTCGCCCGGGCTTTACCGCGGGAGCATCGCTGGCGGTCAGCCAGAGGGACCAGGCCCGCGCGGCCGGCGCCATCGCCGCGGTCAACGGCGTCAACGTCGTGGTCGCGCCACTGTTCGTGTTGCTCTACGGCGCGTCGCATCCCGCGCCATTTCTGGTCAATGCCGCGATCCTGGCCTGCCTGCTGGTGCTCGCGCTCCGCAGCGGCGTGCTGTCCCGCGCCGGCGATGCACCGACCACCGAGAACGACGCGGCGCTATCCAGTCTGGAGCGCAACCAGGAAGGCGTCAGCGTCTGACCGACTGTCAGGCCGCCCTGCGCAGGCGCGCGACGATCTCGGGCGAGAGATAGCCGTCGGCCGGCAGGCTCTGGCTCTTCTGCCATGCGCGCAGAGCCTGTCGCGTCATCAAGCCGATCGCGCCATCGGCAGGCCCTGGATTGAATCCCAGCCTGGCAAGCGCGGTCTGCGCATCCAGCCTGTCAGTCAGGGAAAGCGGCGTTTCCGGCGGCCAGGGCGTCCTTAGCGGCCCGCCACCGGCGAAACGGTCGGCCAGCAGCCCCACGCCCAGGGCGTAGGCGATCGAGTTGTTGTAGGCGCGAATGGCGAAATGATTCGGCAGCGCCAGAAACGCCGGTCCCCGGGCTCCGGACGGCAACAGCAGCATCGCCGGCGCGGCATCGTCCGAGGGGCTCCACGCGGTTCCGTCGGCTTTGTGGGCGCCTTTGGCCCGCCACCAGCCGGGCGCCTCCTTTGCATTCTCCGAGAGGCCGTAGTCAAAGCCCGATGGCAGGACCACTTCGTAAGCCCAGCCTTCGCCACGCCGCCAGCCGCTCTTGGCGAGCAGATTCGCGGCGGAGGCCAGCGCATCCGGCGCCGAGCCCCAGATGTCGCGGCGGCCGTCGATATCACCGTCGGCAGCCGAGGAGAGGTAGGTCGAGGGCAACAGTTGCGTCTGCCCCATCGCCCCGGCCCAGGAACCACGCAGCCTCGAACGCGGTGCGTCGCCGTCGGCGATGATCCTAAGCGCCGACAACAACTCGCCTTCCGCCCATTCTCGCCGGCGGCCGGCCGCCGCAAGGGTCGCCAGCGAGCGGATGATATCGAAATCACCCTGCAGGACGCCGAAGTTGGACTCCATCGCCCATACGGCGATCAGAATATCACGGGGCACGCCATAGGTCTTTTCGATGGCGGCGAACTGCGGAACCGTGGTTCGTTTGGCCCGGCCGATAGCAACCCGCGCATCGCTGACAACCCCGGCGACATAGGCGCTTACGGGCCGCGCGAACTCGGGTTGGCGGGCGTCGAGCGCGGTAATCCGTGGGTCGGGAGACAGCCCCGACAACTCACGATCGAGCAACGTCCGGGGCAGCCCCGCCACCGCGGCGCGGGCGTAGAATTCATTCAGCCAGGCGATGAAGTAGGGCTCGCCGGTCGCTCCCAGCAGATCCGCCGGCGCGGGTTGCGCGAAAGCCAGCACCGACGGCGTGAGGCCAGCCAGCGCCAGGCCGGATTTGAGAAGGAATCGGCGATGCATGCGGGACAGCCTACACCGATACGGCGAAATCCGCCTCTGTCTTGGCCTTGATTTCCTCGACCGTGACTCCGGGCGCGAGTTCGATCAGCTTCACGCCGCTCGCGTCGATCTCGAAGACGCCCAGGTCGGTTATCAGCAGGTCGACAACACCCGCGCCGGTCAACGGCAGCGTGCAGCGTTTAAGCAGCTTGGGCGCGCCCGACTTCTCGGTATGGTCCATCACCACCACGACCCGGCCGACCCCCGCGACCAGATCCATGGCCCCGCCCATACCCTTGACCATCTTGCCGGGCACCATCCAGTTGGCGAGATCGCCGGTCTCGCTGACCTGCATGCCGCCCAGTATCGAGAGCGCGATGTGGCCGCCACGGATCATTGCGAACGAGTCAGCGCTGGAAAAGTACGACGAACTCGGCAACTCGGTGATGGTCTGCTTGCCGGCGTTGATCAGGTCCGGGTCGGCCTCACCCTCATAGGGAAACGGTCCCATGCCGAGCATGCCATTCTCGCTCTGCAGCGTGACCGAAATGCCGTCGGGAATATAGTTCGCGACCAGGGTCGGGATGCCGATGCCGAGGTTGACGTAGAATCCGTCTTTCAGTTCCCGCGCCGCGCGCGCGGCCATGTCTTCGCGGCTCCAGGCCATCAGGCGGGCTCCTTCATTTCGGCGACTGTGGTCGGGCGGGCGCGGGTGGTGACGCGTTCGATCCGCCGCTCGAAATGATCTCCCTGAATGATCCGGTCGACGAAGATGCCCGGCGTGTGGATCGCGTCCGGATCCAGCGAACCGACAGGAACCAGCTGCTCGACCTCCGCCACCGTGACCTTGCCGGCCGTCGCCATCATCGGGTTGAAGTTCCGCGCCGTCTTCCGATAGATCAGGTTGCCCTCGGCATCGCCCTTCCAGGCCTTGATGATCGACAGGTCCGCCGTCAGGCCCCGCTCCATGACATAGGTTGCGCCGTCGAATTCGCGCAGTTCCTTGCCCTCGGCGACCAGGGTTCCGACGCCGGTTTTGGTGAAAAAGGCCGGGATGCCGGCGCCGCCCGCGCGGATGCGCTCGGCCAGTGTGCCCTGCGGATTGAATTCCAGTTCCAGCTCACCCGAAAGGTAAAGCTGCTCAAACAGCTTGTTCTCGCCCACATACGACGAGATCATCTTGTCGATCTGCCCGCCCGCAAGGAGGATGCCGAGACCAAAACCGTCGACGCCGCAGTTGTTGGAAACCACTGTGAGATGTCTGGTCCCGGCATCGCGAATGGCGGCGATCAGGTGCTCGGGGATGCCGCAAAGGCCGAAGCCACCCGACATGATGCTCATGCCGTCGAACAACAGGCCCTGCAAAGCCTCCGCCGCATTGCCGCGTATCTTCTGGGCCATAGGCAGCTTTCCCTTACGTTGGCCGGCGAACGGGCTTGCCTTAGGCATGAAGCGAGCCGGAATTCAACATCGCGCAATGATCGAATTGCGGCTTGTCCGCCAACTGACCGAAGACAACGCCGCGACCGACGGTTAGTGAACCGTCGCGGGCATTTCAGGCGACAGGAGGATTGAATATGGCGAAGCGCGGCGCAGCCGGAAAGCGTGCCGGCCCAGGTCCTCTCCTCCTGCGGCAGATCCATCTTTACCTAGGGGTGCTTGTTGCACCGAGTGTGCTGTTCTTCGCTTCCACGGGAGCCCTTCAGCTGTTCAGTCTGCATGAAGCCCACGGCGGCTATCAGCCGCCGGCCCTGATCGAGAGCCTCGCGAAGGTGCACAAGGATCAGGTCTTCGCGGTGAAACACAATCCGGACGGGGATGCCGAGGCCGCACCGCAGCGTCATCGCCGGTCGCCGGAGCTGGGCCACGCCGATGAGGCGCCCAGGAAGTCGACTTTGACGCTCAAATTCTTCTTCCTGTTCGTGTCGGCGAGCCTGATTGTCACAACCCTGCTGGGACTGTGGATGGCGCTGGTGCAGAGCCGCAGAAAAGCCATCGCCTGGGCGCTGCTGACGATCGGTGCGGCCATTCCGATTGCCTTGTTGGTGCTATAGCGAGCGTCATGAGGCTTTAGCTGAAACGAAACCGTCGGCGGGCATATTGGAAACCGACCAGTATTGAGCCAGATTGGGAGACAGCCGTCCGAGGCCGAAATGAGTGGCGGGCGGTTTGCTGGAGGACATGGACATGAACAAGGCGATCTACTTGCTTGTTCCAGTGACGCTTGCGCTCGCGGGCGCGGCGCACGCGCAGACGACGACCACTTATCAGGCGCCCACCGGATCGGTCAGTTCGTCGATGATCATCGGCATGAACCTGACGCCTTCCGGAAGCGCGACGCTGGAGCCTTCATTGCCCAGTTGCTACCTCGGCAGCACCTGCACTTTTTCAGGCAGCCTGCTCAGCTATTCCCTGCCCGACGGATCGACCACGACCATGGGCAACTTTAGCGGAACATTCGCGCCTCTCCCCGGCGTTCTCAATGAATACGTGGTCAAAGGCCACGCCAGCGGCGTCGACAGCCTGGGCCGCCCGGTCAAGGTCAAGCGGGCAATTGCCACCATGACCATAGTCGGTCACAGCGGGCGTGGCGGGGGTGAGACCAAGACCTATACCGGCGGCCTGCTCGCCGTCGCCAATTGACTCCCATCATCCACGGTTCGCGAACGGCGCATTCCTGCCGCCTGAGCCTCAGCGCAAGGACGGCACAATGAAGGTCGGCAGTTTCTTCCCGGTACAGACGAAGTCTGTCTTCTACGCCATGGGCGCGGACGACTGCTCGCTGTTCTTCGATCTCGACAAGCTCACGCCCAAGCAGTTGATTGATCACCATGCCAACATCGCCCTGACCTCGGCGCTGCAGGTGGCGCTGATCGCGCTGGGCAAGCCGATCGACTACGTCGCAATGTTCGAGAAGTTCCGCGATGAGCCCTGGGCCAGTCTGCTTGAGCGCTATCGCCGCCAGTTCATTACCGCCGGCTATCCGTCAATTCCGGCCGGCCATGTGATCGACGGGCGAACCTATGACTTCTACGATTCGATCGCCGACAAGGTTCCGGACGTCGAGCTGGTCAATCTCTACATGGTCAGCGGGTCCAATTCCGCCCTGCATAAGAACCCGGCGGCGTTTCAGATCAGCCGCAACCTGAATTCGAAATTCCACTTCGCCGCCAACGCGCCGGCCTATGGCATCCCGGTGCCCGAGACCTGGGTCACCACTAAAGCCGGCCTCGCTGATCCGGAAACCATCGCCTTCGCCCAGCGCCACCTGGCCGCCGACGACGCGATCATGATGAAGATCTCCGGCCTTGCCGGCGCCCGAAACGTGACCTCGGTGTCCTCGCTCGATGAGGCGCTGGCCTATGTCGAACAATACACCGACGACATGGATGTCCTGCTGCAGAAGATGCTCGACTTCAGCCAGTACACCGAGATGACGGCCGACCTGAACGTCACCGACAAGGACATCAGCGTCGCCAACGTCCGCCAGATCCTGTTCGCCGACGGAGTCTGGGTCGGCAATTTCGTACCCGCCCACTACACCCTGCCGCCGGACCAGAAGTCCGCGCTGCTGCGCGTCGGCGAATATGCCCGCCACCACGGTATCGGCGCGCCGGAAGGCAACAACTGCGGCATCGATTACTTCGTCGGCCCCGACGGCGAGATCATCGTCACCGAGATAAACGTTCGCTGGACCGGCGGCCTGTTCCCCACCCAGGCCATCGAGCGGATCAAGCCGCAAGGTATCGACGCTGTCGTGTGCTTCGACCTTGTCCCCACAGATCAGGCCGACGTCTATATGGATTTCGTCGAGGCGCACCCGCCCGGACCCAACGAAGGCGCGTTCTCCTGCGTCTCCCTCGGCTTCAGCCCCTTCGAGCAGGACATCGGCGGACGGTCGCACATCTACGTCTGGCATCTGGTGATGGGCGACTGGGCGAGCTTCCACCGGACCAAATGCGCCGACCTGCCCGCCGGGGTGTTGCCGACCACGGACCTGATCCGGCTGCCCAAATGAAGACGGCCGGGATCATCCTGGCCCTTTTCCTGGCACTGGGGGCCGTCACGGCCAACGCTCAGTTTCTTGCGCAGTCGCAAAAGCTCACTGAGGCTCCGGAGGGCTTCGAGCGACGCATCGTTCAGCTCTACGCGCCAAATGGCCGGTGGTGGAATGACAAGACCCCCGCGTCCGGCGACGCCTACCGGACGAAGGTCTATGCCGAGTTCTACGACTCGGCCTTCGCAAAACTTATTGACGACAACGGAGCGCTCGCCAGCAAGCGCCTGGACGGCCCCGATCTCGACAGTGATCCCGTCTGTCAGTGCCAGGACGATCCCGGGGGTTTGCGGATCAAGTCGGTGACCAGCCCCACGGCGATTGCCGCGGACGTGAATATGATCATGCCTTGTGACAAAGGTCCAAATCAGTGCGGCCAGTACACGATCATTATTCACCGGATCGCTGGGGCCTGGAAAATCTACGATGTTGTGGACTCGCTGGGGAGCAATCGATCCATGCTCACGCGGCACAACGCCTGCCTGCGCGCCAGACTTTCCGAAGCCGCGATGGGCCGATGCCTGCGTTAGATGCCAAGGCCCCCGGAGCCTTCAGGCTTGGACACACGATGCTGACACGAGCGACAGACGCCGACCTTTTCCAGGCCACCGCCCTGATCAACAGCGCCTATCGGGGTGACAGCGCGCGTCAGGGATGGACTCACGAGGCCGACTACATCGACGGCCCTCGCACGACGGTCGAGACTCTGCGGCAAGACCTCGCGCGCAATCCCGCCGCCCGACTATACCTTTTGCGCGACGCTCCCGACGCTCCGCTGCTCGGCTGCGTCTGGCTGGAACCGCACGACGAGGCGTTATGGTACCTCGGCATGCTTACCGTACGCCCTGACCTGCAGGATCGCCGCCTCGGCCGCAGGCTCCTCGCACATGCGGAAGCGATCGTCACCGGGCAGGGCGGGACTGCCCTCCGCATGACCGTGATCCATTTTCGCGACACCCTGATCGCCTGGTATCAGCGCCGGGGCTACCGGCTGACCAGCGAAACCGAGCCCTTCCAAATGGAACAACCACCCGGCCTGGACCTGCACTTCGTCGTGCTGGAGAAGCGGCTGGATCCTGCATTGGCCTGATCAAATTGCGACATGAGGCCTGTAGCTGACGACCTCATACTCGATGCCGTCGGGATCGAAGAAATAGAACCGGCGGCCGGGCTCGTAATCGTCGTGCGAGAAGGGAACCAGCCCCGCGCTCACGACCCTTGCCTCCGTCGCGTCCAGATCGTCGACCTCCACGCCGACATGGTTGAGCGGGACGCCCTTGGCGAAAGGGGATGCCCCGGGCGCCGGCTCGCGGCCAGCGTAGAGCGCCAGATAGTGTTCGTCGGAGCCGACATGCACGGTGCGTCCGCCATCGCGCGCCGGCCCACGCCACCGTACGCGCCAGCCGAATATCGCCTCCATCATCGCCGCGCTGCGTTCCGGGTCGGTCACGGTGATGTTGACGTGTTCGATACGCGTCGCGGTCATGGTTTTCGTCCTTGTCTGATCAGCGCCGTTCGCGCATTTGTCCGGCGTACAACCTTAAGCTAACTTGAGGTCAAGCTACTATTTTCGAGGATTCCCATGGCTCCGATATCGGCGCTCTCCATCGGCGATCTGGCCAGGCGCACGGGACTGTCGGTCTCGGCGATCCGCTTCTATGAGGCCAAGGGACTGGTGACGCCGATCCGCAGCGCCGGCAATCAACGGCGCTATCTTCGCTCGGACATCCGGCGGCTATCCTTCGCCATGATCGCCCAGCGGCTTGGCCTGACCCTGGCCGAGATAGCCGAGGAGATGGGGCGGCTGCCCTGCGGCCTTGCGCCCAGCCTCGACGACTGGCGAGGCGTCAGCACGCGTATCCGCGGCGCCCTGGAAAGCCGCATCGCCCAACTCGAGGCTACCCGCGACCTGCTCGATGGCTGCATCGGTTGCGGCTGCCTCTCCCTCGACCGCTGCGCCCTGTACAACCCGGAAGACCGCGCCGCCCGCGCCGGTCCAGGCCCGCGCTTCCTGCTGGGTGACCGGGCGTCGGACTTTGGGGGTGAATAGAACGCGGCCATTCAACTTCGCATATTACCAACCGTCATGGCCGGGCTTGTCCTGGCCACCCATCGACCAGCCGCGGCAACCTGCGTGAATTCTCACTGGACGCAAATGGGTGGCCAGGACAAGC
>JANXTX010000278.1 GCA_025352165.1 Caulobacteraceae bacterium
GGTGAACAACGCCGCCGTGCCAGTGGGCCTGCTCAATCACCGCAGCTATTCCACCTGGTCCGGCGTGCAGAGCGCGCTGGTGCAGTGGTGGTACGGCCACAACGCCGTCGGCTTCTTCCTGACCGCCGGGTTCCTCGGGATGATGTACTACTTCATCCCCAAGCGCGCCGAGCGGCCGATCTATTCCTATCGGCTGTCGATCGTCCACTTCTGGGCGCTGATCTTCATCTACATCTGGGCCGGTCCGCACCACCTGCACTACACGGCCCTGCCACAGTGGGCGCAGACGCTGGGCATGACCTTCTCTATCATGCTGTGGATGCCCTCCTGGGGCGGCATGATCAACGGCCTGATGACGCTATCGGGCGCCTGGGACAAACTGCGCACCGATCCGGTGATCCGCATGCTGGTGGTCTCGCTGGCCTTCTACGGCATGTCGACCTTCGAGGGTCCGGTGATGGCGGTCCGCACGGTTAACGCCCTGTCGCATTACACCGACTGGACCATCGGCCACGTCCACTCCGGCGCGCTGGGCTGGGTCGGCTTCGTCAGCTTCGGCGCGATCTATTGTCTGGTTCCGTGGCTGTGGAAGAAGGACCGACTCTACTCCAACACCCTGGTGGAGTGGCACTTCTGGATCGCGACGACCGGCATCCTCCTCTACATCACCGCGATGTGGGTCTCGGGGATTTCCCAGGGCCTGATGTGGCGCGCTTATACGCCTCAGGGGTTCCTGCAATACAGCTTCGTCGAGGCCGTCGCGGCCCGGCATGTCGAGAACGTCGTTCGCCTGATCGGCGGCCTCCTCTATCTCTCGGGTCTTCTCCTCATGATCTACAACATCTGGCGGACCATCCGCCTGCCTTCGGTGGAGCGCGCGCCGACCCCGGCTCAGCTGCCGGCCCCGTCCATGATCCTGGCCGCGGCGGAGTAGGGCGATGTCGATTTTTTCCTGGAAGTCCCACGGCAAGCTCGAGCGCCACTCGATGCTCCTGCTCATCGGCATCGTCATCGTCGTCGCCATCGGCGGCCTCGTCGAGGTGACACCGCTGTTCTTCCTGCAGAACACCATCGAGCCGGTGCGCGGGATGCGGCCCTACACGCCGCTCGAGCTGGAAGGCCGCGACATCTACATTCGCGAGGGCTGCTACCTCTGCCACTCGCAGATGATCCGCCCGCTGCGCGATGAGGTCGAGCGTTACGGCCACTACAGTCTCGCCGCCGAGAGCATGTACGACCATCCCTTCCAATGGGGGTCCGAACGTCAGGGACCAGATCTGGCGCGGGTGGGCGGAAAGTATTCGGATGGCTGGCACCGCGACCACCTGACCGATCCGCGCGCGGTCGTGCCGGAGTCGATCATGCCTCCCTACAAGTTCCTCGCGGAGCATGACCTCGACTACCACGATCTGCAGGACAAGCTGCGCGCGCAACGGATCGTCGGGGTTCCCTACACCGATGAGGATATCACCAACGCCGTGGCCGACTTGCAGGCGCAGGATGACCCTACGGGCAGCGCCGCCGGTCTGCAGAAGCGGTACGGCGACAAGGTTGTCGTCCGTAATTTCGGAGGCGATCCCAGTCGGGTCACCGAGATGGATGCCCTGATCGCCTACCTGCAGATGCTCGGCACGCTGGTGGATTTCGCCACCTACAAGGCCGACGCGCCGGCCAACCAGAGGTGACGCGATGACCTACGAAACCGTATCGGAATTCGTTCAGCAGGGTGGCACCATCTACTTCGTGGTGATGTTTGCCGCAGCCGCCGCCTACGCCTTCTGGCCGTCGAAGAAAAAAGAGTTCGAGAAGGCGGCCCGCGCCGCTCTCGATGCCGAGGAATAGTCATGGCAGAGCGAGAAAAGGACGCCCACAGCGGCGTTGAAACCACCGGCCATGAATGGGACGGTATCAAGGAACTGGACAACCCGCTGCCGCGCTGGTGGCTGTGGATCTTCTACGGCTGCATTGTCTTCGCGGTCGTCTACTGGGTGCTGATGCCGGCGTGGCCGTGGTTCGGCGGCCCGACGCCCGGTATCCTGCACAAGTCCGATCGCGCGCAGGTCGCCGTCGATATCGACGCCCTGAAAGCCAGGCGGACCGCCGAGGCCGGCCAGTTGTCCAACGCCTCGCTCGAGCAGATCGAGAAGGATCCCGCCATGCAAAGCTATGCATTGGCGGTCGGCCAGTCGATCTTCGGCGACAACTGCGCGACCTGCCACGGCGCCGGCGGCACTGGCGGCAAGGGCTATGCCAACCTGCGCGACGATGTCTGGCTGTGGGGCGGCACGCTTGAGGATATCCAGCGCACCATCACCTACGGAATCCGCTCGGGCGATCCGGACGCGCGAGTCTCGCAGATGCCCAGTTTCGGTCGTGACCAACTCCTCAAGCCCGAACAGATCAACGATCTGACCGAGTATGTCGTGGCTCTGTCGCACCGGCCCGCTGATCCGGTCGCCGTACAGCGCGCCGGACAGCTGTTCACCGACAATTGCGCCGCCTGTCATGGTCCGACCGGCATCGGCAACCTGCAGTTGGGAGCGCCCAACCTCGCCGACCGAGACTGGCTCTATGGCGGTGATCGCAAGTCGATCCATGACCAGATCTGGTTTGGGCGGGGAGGGGTGATGCCGGCCTGGAGACACCGCTTCGACGCGAACACCATCAAGGCGCTCGCGGTCTACATCCACGTCAATTCCGGCGGCCAGTCTTGAATCGCGCGTGAGAGATAGTGACCGTCGTCATTCACAAAGCACCATCCGCTAATTCGGTTGAGCCTGGATTGGTGGCGCACGGGCCGGTGTCGGTCGCGGAAAAGGCGCGGGCGCGCAGCGTCTGGAGCGGCAGCCTCTACAAGCCGCGCACGCCGATCTACCCCAAGCTTGTTCATGGCAAATGGCGCAACATTAAGTGGG
>JANXTX010000287.1 GCA_025352165.1 Caulobacteraceae bacterium
CGGTGGCCGCCGCCAAGCGTAACATTGAAGACCCCCGTGCGAGCTTCGAACATGGCGACGTGCGCCGGCACGCGCAGGCCGACCTCGACTTCGTGGTGATGAACCCGCCCTTTCACGATGCAGGCCACGAGGACCGCGCCCTCGGCCAGGCCTTCATCGCGGCAGCCGCGACCCGACTGAAATCAGGCGGCGTCTGCCGGATGGTCGCCAATGTCGGCCTGCCATACGAGGCGGTGCTGCAGGCCTGCTTCTCCAAGGTCACGCTGGTCACCCAGGCGCACGGCTACAAGGTGCATGAGGCCCGACGATGAGCGGCGTGACCAATTCCCGGCTCGATCGCTTGCTGGCCAACCTCGGCTACGGCTCGCGCAAGGAGGTGCAGGCGATCATCGCCGGCGGTGATGTGGTGCTCGATGGCGCGCCCATCCGGCGGATCGACGCCAAGGTGCCGCTGACGCCGGACCTGCCGACGCGGCTGCTGATCGAGGGGCGCCCCGTCGATCCACCGCCGCCGTTGACCCTTATCCTGCACAAGCCCCTCGGCGCTGTCTGCTCCCACCGTGAGCCCGGGCGGAGCGTCTACGAGCTGTTCCCGCGCCGCTGGCGGGCCCGCCAACCTGTGCTCTCCAGCGTTGGCCGGCTCGACGGCGACACTTCCGGCCTGCTGCTGTTCACCGACGACGGCGGCCTGTTGCACCGGATCATCTCGCCAAAAAAGCACGTCGCCAAACGCTACCACGTGACGCTGGCGCGCCCGCTCGAAGGCCATGAGGGGGCGCTGTTCGCCGAGGGCACGCTGATGCTGGACGGTGAGGAAAAGCCGTTGGCGCCGGCGATCCTGGAACCCCTGGGCGCGAACCTCGCCTGGCTGACCATCACGGAGGGGCGCTACCATCAGGTCCGCCGCATGTTCGCGGCTGTCGGTAACCACGTCGAGGCGCTGCACCGTGATCGCGTTGGAGGCTTCGACCTGCCGGCCGACCTGGAGCCGGGGCGCTACCGGATCATCGGCGAGAGCGAGCTCGCCGCGGTCTTCAGCGCCCCCGCCACCACTTGAGCGCCCGCGTCTCCAAAAACTGAAAGACGAAATGCAGGGCAGTCGCCATCAGCGCCAGCACCAGGATGGCGGCAAACATGCGATCGGTCTGCAGCCGGTTGCCGGCTTCCAGGATACGCCAGGCCAGGCCCTGCGCGCCGCCTGAACCCGCCACGAACTCGGCCACCACGGCGCCGATGATCGCCAGGCCCGCCGCTACCTTGTGGCCCTCCACCAGGAAGGGCACCGACGAAGGCAGCCGCAACCGCATCAGGCGCTGCGGGGGCGTCGCGCCATAGAGATCGAACAGCCGCTCCAGATCCGGATCAGCCGCGTTGAGGCCGCGTGTCGCGCCTGAGAAGATCGGAAAGAACGCCACGATCGCAGCGAGAACGACGATCGCCCGGCCGGGATGGTCGACGCCTGCCCAGATCACCACCAGCGGCGCGATCGCCACCACCGGTGTAACTTGCAACGCCACCGCCAGCGGGCGGATGGCCTGGCCGAGAGGTCGGCTCAGGCTGACCGCCAGCGCCAGACTGCTGGCGAACAGGCTTGCCGCGGCGAGAGCCTCCAGCGCCATGAGCAGCGTGCGCCACGCCGCCTGGGCCAAAACAGCAGCCCCCGCGAGCAGCGCCGCGCCGATCTGCGATGGCGCGGGCAGCAGATAGGGAGGGATCGACAGCATCTGGCAGGCGGCCTGCCAGATGCTCAGCAGGACGGCGATCAGGGCGAGGGGGGGCAGCGCGTTCTTCATGCCGCCGTGCTCATGGCGGCGGCCAGCTGATGCGACACCGCTTCGGCCGCCATGCGAAATTGCTCGGTGGTGCGGAAGCCGGCGGGGCGGGGCAGGGGGGCGTCGACGACCGTTTCGCCGCCCGACCGGCCCGGGCCGCTGGTCATCACCACCACGCGCTGCGCCATGTAGACCGCTTCCTCGACATTGTGGGTGACGAAGATGATCGCGGGTCGCGTGGCCGACCACAGCGCCAGCACGTCATCCGCCAGCGCCCGCCGGGTGATCTCGTCGAGCGCCGCGAACGGCTCATCCAGCAGCAGCAACTTCGGCCCGGTGACCAGCGCCCGGGCCAGCGAGGCGCGCATCGCCATACCGCCGGAAAGCTGCGCCGGTCGGGCCTCGACCGATGATCCAAGCCCCACGCGCGCCAATGCCTCGGTCGCGCGGGCGAGCGCATCCTGCTTTTTCACCCCGGCCAGTTCCAGCGGCAGCGCGACATTGGCGCCCGCGCTCAGCCACGGCGCCAGCGTCGGCGCCTGGAAAACCACAGCGGTTTCGCCTCGCCCCGGCGTTCGCGTCACGGTTCCGTGGGTCGGCGATTCCAGCCCCGCCAGCAGCCGCAACGCCGTCGACTTGCCGCACCCCGATGGCCCGACCAGTGCCACGATCTCGCCCGGCGCCAACGCCAGATCGAACGGCCCCAGCGCGCGACCGCGTCCGGGATACTCGACGATGACGCCAGTGAGGGAGGCGAGGGACTCAGGCACCCTGACGGTCCGCAAACAGCGCGTACTCTTCTTCCTCTGGAGACCTATGCGAAAGGCGGCCATACCATTGGACCGCCGGCTTCCAGCCGGCATCTTTGTTCCCCTTCAAGCGCCGGAGTACGGAAGAGGCGCCGGCTGCACCGGTTGCCGGCTGGAAGCCGGCGGTCCGGCGGAGAGGAAAAGCCTCTTCAAGGGCTTTTGCAGACGTCTCCTCTTGGAGAAGGTGGCGCGAAGCGCCGGATGAGGGATTATCCGCGCAAAGGCGCCCTGCCGCTCGAAAGCACAGCTGTTGCGGAAGCACCCTCATCGCCCCCTTCCACCTTTGCCGAGGCTTCGGCGGACAGGTCGGGCGCACTTCTCCCAAAGTGAGAAGTGATGTCTTTTTCGCGTCACGGCGCCTTTGCTCCCGGCAGGAACGCCAGCGTATAGGCGTCCTTGTAGTTCAGCGTCTTCGGATACACCCCGCCGTCCGAGGCGAGCTTGAAGAAGGTCGCCCAGCGGTCGTCGGTCATCGTGCCGGGGCCGATAATGGCGTACTTGCGCAGCTTCTCGCGCGCCTGCGCCAGCACGTCTTCGGTCATTTCCGGATTGTCCTTGAGGATCAGCTTGTCGCCGGGCGACGCGTCCCCCTCAAGATAGGACTTCCAGCCCGCGGCGGTCGCCTCGACGAAGGCGCGCACCACTTCGGGCTTGCCGTTGATCATGCTGTCCGGAGCCAGCACCATGCCGCCGTAGCCCGGGTAGCCCTCGTCGGCGAGCAGGAACACCGCCGGCTTGAGGTGCGCTTCTTTCTCGATCGTATAGGGCTCAGAGGTCAGGTAACCCTGCTGCACGATGGTCTTGTCGGCCAGGAACGGCGCATTGCTGAAGTTGTACTTGTGGATCTGCGCGTCGGTGAAGCCGTACTTGCTCTTCAGCCAGATCCAGAACGCGGTGATCGAGGCGTCGGCCAGCAGGATCGGGCGCCCCTTCATGTCGGCGATCTTCGCAATGCCGGCGTCGGGGTGGGCGATCAGCACCTGAGGGTCCTTCTGCATGAACGCGGCGACCGCCTTCACCGGCACATGCTCGTTGGCGAGGTTCATGACGATGAAGCTGTTGGAGCCGACGCCCATCTCCACCGCGCCGGCCGCGACCAGCTGTGGCACGTTCACGCCCGGGCCGCCGGGCACGATGGTGACGTTGAGGCCGCGCTTGACGTACTCTCCATTTGCCAGCGCCTCATAGAAGCCGCCCTGTTCGGCTTCCGCCCGCCAGTCCGTGGCGAAGCGGATGTTGGTGAGGCCAGACGCCGCCTGACCGGCGGTCTCCTTCTGAGCGGGCGAACACCCGGCGAGTATCGCCAGCATTGCCGCCGCCAGCATCCTTCTCGAAATCATCTGTCCCGTCCTCATATCAAGAAAACCGTTCCCAGGCCGATTGGCGCGAGACCCCCAGCGCAGCCCCAATGGCCGCCCAGCTGACCGAACGCGCGCGCAGCGTATCAACCAGCCACTGCAGCTGGCTACCCTTGCCCTGCAGCGATTCGTCCACCGGCTTCAGCTGGGCGATCAGCCTCTCGGTCGGCAGTTCGGTCGGCGGCACATATTTCGAGCGGTCCGGTGTGCGCCCGGCAATGTATTCGCCGCACATCACCACGCACTCGTCGCAGATGAAGATGTTCGCCGGGCCGGCGACCATCTGCGCCACCTCTTCCTCCGACTTCAGGCAGAAAGAACAGAATATCTTCTCCGGCTTGCGATATTGCGGCGGCGGCGGCGCCGCGGGGGCTTCGGCATCTGTCATCACCGTGGGTTCCTTGCGGCGGGTCAGGCCTGAATGTCAGGTTCACCCTGACAGATGTCAAGTCCGGCCGCCGTGACTATTCTGCTGCCTCCACCGTCCGGACCAACCCCGGCAATCCATCGATCGACCAGGCGTTGCCCTCGAATCGTTTGGCCTGCCAGGTTTCCGGCTCGACGTTGTCGATGTACCGCCGCAGCTGGTCGCGCTCGCCCTTGTAGTCATAGAACGGCACCGCCCAGCCACAGCTGTCGGCGATCCGCGTCAGCCGCACAGTGATCACCGCCCGCGCCTGAGGCCTGCCCGGAAACAGTTCCAGCAGGGCCGAATAGTCCGGCGAATCCATCGCCGTCGAGCTGCCCTCGCCATACAGACGCAGGATGTTCGGCGCCCCCTCGAAGGCGCAGAACATGATGGTGATGCGCCCGTTCTCCCGCAGATGCGCCACCGTCTCGATCCCCGAACCGCCCATATCCAGAAACGCCACCGTGGTCGGGTCGATGATCGCGAAGCTGTCATAGCCCTTGGGCGAAAGGTTCACATGCCCGTCCGGCGAAAGCGGCGCCGTGGCGACGAAGTACATGTGCTGGCGCCGGATGAACGCGATCAGCTTGTCGTCGAGATGGTCGAAAACCTTGGCCATGGCCTGGGCCCGCTATGAGAGTGACAACTGGCGGCAACTCTAGGCACTGTCCGCCGCCACGCCAAGGGCAGGCAAGCACGCCCGGATTGGCGAAGACGCCCTTCGTGGAACCTAGGCTCGCATCGTGGTAGAAGACGACATGACCGCGACCGCGCCAGATGATCGTAATGCCCTGCTGCGTGCTTACGCATCAGGGGCCGTGACTTGGCGCGAACTGCGGGAACAAGGTTTCGACGACTACATCCAGGTGCTCGGAGGCCTTGGCGAACTCGGCCTGCGTCCTCCCATCGCGCCCATGTCAGGCCCCAACGTCGAGGCCCGCCGTCGGGGGCGTGAAATGCTTGCCCGTCTTCTGCGCGGCCAGGACGCCCAGTGAGCGCACCGTTCAGCCTCATCGTCACCGATACCTCGCCGCTGTTCACGCTTGTCCTGGCCGACGCGCTCGATGTCCCTTAGCGCCGTTGTCAGGTCATCAGAAGGCGGCGCGCGATATTGGATTTCAGATAACGCGGGGGCGAGGTCGACTACGATCCGACCGCGGCGCCGTCGCCTTGGACCGGGGCCGGCCGAGCCTGTGAATAGATCAATCCGATCGTCAAAAGAGTCCTTCTCCCCTTGCGGGAGAAGGTGGCCCGCGTCGCGGGTCGGATGAGGGGTCGCGCTGTCATTCCGGATAAGCGGTTGAAGATAAGCGGAAATTTCCGCGAGACCCCTCATCCGTCACCTTCGGTTACTTCTCCCGCAAGGGGAGAAGGGCCGAAAATCTCGAATAGCTTCGATCGCATAGATTAATTCAGAGTCTCGCCCGGCCCCGCAAAAAGCGTGCCGATCACGATGGCCCAGACACGTCGCGTGTTATACATTCTGGAGCTCAAGTTATCAGGCGCCGGGGGGCGAGTTGCAGTTTCGGGTCTTCGTCTCGGCGGTGTCGAAGGAACTGGGCGAGGCCCGGCTCGAAGTCGCGCGCGTGCCGCGGCGCAAGGGCATCGACGTCGAGGATCAGGCCCATTTCGCCCAGGCCGCCGCCCTGGCCGTTGACGTCGACCACCTCGCCCTGGCCCTGGAAATCGCCGGCGGCTTCATCGCCGTCCGGCGCATTACCCTCGCGCACTACCGAGACCTCTGGCGCGACAGCCAGGCCAGGGTCGACGCCTGGTGCGCCGCCCAGCCCAAGGGCGAACACGACTATCCCCGCGGCGTCGACACCACCTGGCTGACCTCGTTCGAACGTCTTGGAGAACCGGCGCGCGCGTTGGCTGAACGCCTCGCCTGGCTCGCCCCCGATCCGATCCCGCGCTTCCTGTTCGACGGGGCCGACGAGGACGCCCTGGCCGAACTGATCCGCTATTCGCTGGTCAGCGTGCTCGGCGAGGCGAGCGGGCACGGAGGGGACATCGCCGTCCATCGCGTGCTTCAGGCGGCGATGCGCGGCCGCCAGGAAGCCGGTGCGACGAGCGCCCTCCCATTGGCGTTGCAATGGCTCGCGACGGCTTTCCCGCGCGAGTCCGCAGACGTCCGCTTCTGGGACCGCGCCGAGCCGCTCGCCCCGCATGCGGGGGCCATCACGGCGTTCGCCGATCAGGCCGCCATCGAGGCCAAGATCGCCTTCGCTTTCTCCGAAGCCGGCCTCCCGCCTCCGACGCCACCCCCCGCCGAGACCGCGCCATGACCGAACCCGCGCCCGC
>JANXTX010000293.1 GCA_025352165.1 Caulobacteraceae bacterium
CTGAGAGATCATCTGCGGCTGACCGGCGCGCACATGGGCTGCGACACCAGTCAGTGCGGCGCCTGCACGGTGCTGGTCGACGGCGTGGCGGCGAAGAGCTGCGCCATGCTCGCGGCCCAGGCCGATGGCTGCGAGGTGACCACCATCGAGGGCGTGGCCAGGGACGGCAAGCTGCACCCGATGCAGGCGGCGTTCGCCGAGCACCACGGCCTGCAATGCGGTTTCTGCACGCCGGGCATGATCATTGCAGGCATCGATATGGCCAATCGGCGAGGGGTCGTGGAGGAGGCGGCGATCCGCTCCGAGCTGACCGGCAACCTCTGCCGCTGCACGGGGTACCAGAATATCATCAAGGCAATCGCGGCGGGTTCGCGGGAAATGGCGGGCCAGCAATGAACGCGCCGCCGACGGGAAAGAACTTCGGGCGTCCGGTCCGCAGGCTGGAGGACGGCCGTTTCATACAGGGCAAGGGGCGCTTCGTCGATGACGTGATCCTGCCGCGCCAGACCTATGCGGCGTTCGTGCGCTCGCCCTACGCTCATGCGCGGATCACGGAGCTGGATGCCGCGCCGGCGCTGGAAATGCCCGGAGTCCTGCGGGTGATGACCGCGGCCGATCTCGCCGGGGTCGCCAACCTGCCGTGCGGCTGGATGATCCATTCACGCGACGGCAGCGAGATGAAGGTCGGCGCCCGGCCGATCCTGGCCTCGCAGATCGTCCGCTATGTCGGCGAGCCGATCGCCGTGGTCGTGGCGGAGACGCGGGACCAGGCGCGGGACGCCGCCGAGGCGGTGATGGTCGGCTATGACGAACTGCCCGTGGTGGTCGACTGCGCCGACGCGATGGGGCCGGATGCGCCGCAGCTGCACGACGCGATCCCGCACAACCTGGCCTACGACTGGGGTCTCGGCGACGAGGCGGCGGTCGATGCGGCGCTGGCCGGGGCGGCTCACAAGGTCGAGCTGACGCTGCGCAACAACCGGCTGATCCCCAATGCGATGGAGCCGCGCGCCTGCAACGCCGACTGGGATGCCTATGCCGAAAAGCTGACCGTCTGGATGACGCATCAGAACCCCTATGGCATGCGCGCCATGTACTCCGGGGTCTATGGTCTTGCCGCCGAGCACAGCCTGCGCATCGTCTCGCCCGACGTCGGCGGCGGTTTCGGGGCCAAGGCGCCCAACTATCCCGAGGAAGTCGCCGTTGCATTCGCGGCAAAGCTGGTCTGCCGGCCGGTAAAATGGACCGCCGACCGCACCGAGGCCTTCCTCACCGACGCCCACGGCCGCGACCACCTGACCACGGCCACCCTCGGCCTTGATGCGGAGGGCCGGTTCCTGGGGCTGAAGGTCGACACCATCGCCAACATGGGCGGCTATCTGTCGACCAGCGGATCGCTGATCCCGACCTACATGTACGCCACGATGCTGTCGGGTCAGTACGTGATCCCGGCGATCCATTGCCGTACGCGCGCGGTCTACACCAACACCTGCCCGGTCGACGCCTATCGCGGCGCGGGTCGCCCCGAGGCGGCCTATGTCGTCGAGCGGATCGTCAACGTGGCGGCCAGGGCGCTGGGCCTCGACCAGGCCGAGATCCGCCGTCGCAATTTCATCCGCGAGTTCCCCTACCAGACGCCGGTGGTGTTTGAGTACGACAGCGGCGCCTACGAGGCGAGCCTCGATCAGGCGCTGGCGCTGGCCGACTACAATGGCTTTGCCGCCCGCAAAGCCGAGGCGGCGGCGCGCGGCAAACTGCGCGGGATCGGCGTGGCGGCCTATGTCGAGGCCTGCGGCATCGGGCCCTCCGCCCTGCTGGCCAAACTCGGCGCCGGCGCCGGGATGTGGGATTCGTCCGAGGTGCGCGTCAATCCGGTCGGCACGATCGAGGTGCTCAGCGGCGCGCATTCGCACGGTCAGGGCCACGCCACGACCATCGCCCAGCTGGTCGCCGATCGCTTCGGCGTGCCGATCGAGTCCATCCGCATCGTCCAGGGCGATACCGATCGAGCGCCGGCAGGCACCGGCACCTATGGCTCAAGAGCCTCGGTCGGCATGTCGGCGACACTGCTGGCCTGCGACAAGATCATCGCCAAGGGCAAGCGCATCTGCGCGCACCTGATGGACGTGACGGAGGACAGCATCCGTTTCGAGGACGGCGTGTACGCCAGCGCGGCGACCAACCGCACGGTGCCGTTCGGCGAGATGGCGGCGGCGGCGCACGCGGCCAACGCCTTTCCGACCCGCGAGATCGAACCGGGCCTGGTGGAGTCGAGCTTCTTCGATCCGCCGAACTTCACCTTTCCATCGGGCGTCTATGTCGTCGAGGTCGAGATCGACCCGCGCACCGGGGTCACGCAGATCGTCGATTTTTCGGCGGCGGACGACTTCGGCAACGTCGCCAATCCGATGATCGTCGAGGGCCAGATTCATGGCGGTCTCACCCAGGGCATCGGCCAGGCGCTTTGGGAAGAGGCCCGCTATGACCCGGAAACCGCGCAGCTGATCACCGCGTCCTATCTCGACTACGGCATGCCGCGCGCGGACGGCCTGCCCGAGTTCCGCCTGAGCTTCGGCTGCACGCCCTCGCCCTCCAATCCGCTGGGGATGAAGGGATGCGGCGAGGCGGGCGCGATCGGCTCGCCGCCCGCGGTGATCAACGCGATCTGCGATGCGCTCGACATCGAACACACGGATATGCCCGCCCGACCAGAGCGGGTGTGGAAGCTGTGCCAACAGAAGGGGGCTCGCTGATGTACGAGTTCATCTACTCCCGCCCCGCAACAGTGGTGGAGGCCGAGGCTCTGCTCGACCCCAATGGCGACGCCACGGCGCTCTCCGGCGGTCAAACGTTGCTGCCGGTGCTGAGGGCGCGCCTGGCCTCGCCGTCCCGTGTGGTGGATGTCGCGCGGCTGTCGGAGCTGAAGGGGATCAGAATCGAGGGCGACCGGATCGTCATCGGCGCGGCCGAGACGCACGCGGCGGTGTCGAACAATCCGCTGGTGATCGAGGCGCTTCCGGCGCTGGCCAGGCTGGCCGGCGGCATCGGCGACCCGCAGGTGCGCAACCGCGGCACGATCGGCGGCTCGATCGCCAACAACGATCCGGCCGCCTGCTATCCATCGGCCGCGCTGGCCCTGGATGCGGTGATCGTGACGACCCGGCGCTCTGTCGGCGCGGCCGAATTCTTCACCGGCCTCTACGGCACAGTGCTGGAGCCGGGCGAACTGGTCACTGCGGTTTCGTTCCCGCGCTGCCGCCGCGCCGCCTATGTGAAGTTTCCCAATCCAGCTTCACGCTTTGCCCTGATCGGCGTGTTCGCGGCGAAGACGTCGGGGGGCACGCGGATCGCGATCACCGGCGCCGGCTACGGCGTGTTCCGCTGGCGCGAAGCCGAGGAGCGGCTGGAGTCCGGCGGGTCGACCAGCGATCTGGAAAGTGCCGCGCTGCCGGAAGACGCCTTCACCAGCGACCTGCACGGCTCGGCGGAATACCGCATGAACCTGGCCCGCGTCGTCACGGCGCAGGCGATCGGTGAGATCGATGTCTGAAACACCGGCGATCACCCTCAGGGAGCAGGGTCCGGTCGAGAACCGCTATTCGTTTCTGATCCACAGGATCAACGCCCATCTGGCCAGGCTCTGCAACCCGATGTTCCGCCGATGGCAGGTGGACATCGATCTGGCGCGAATGCTGGCGGTGTTGGATCAGAACGGATCAATGGCGGCGGGGGACATCGTCCGGGTCATGGCGATGCCGCAATCGACGGTCTCGCATCAGTTGAAGCGGCTTGAAGAGCTCGGCTACGTGGGCCGCATTCCGGACGAGAAGGACTCGCGGGTTATCAGGGTTTCGCTGACCGAGTCCGGCCAGGCCGTGGCGGGGGAATCCAATGCCCTGAGCCGCGAGATAAACGATCTTCTGGAGGTCGCGCTCGCCGACCTTGATCCGCAGACGTTCGCGTCCGGCCTGGCCCGGATAGATTCCCGTCTCGCGGCCCTCACAAGTGTCGGCTGGGCGTGATGCGCGAACCAATCCTGATCGAAAACGGACTGCTGTTCGACGGGACGGGCGCTCCCGGCGAAATCGGGCCAATCGCCTTCGATGGGACCATCCAGGCCGTGGGACCCGCCGCGCTCGACTGGGCGAAGGATCGGGCAGCCATCCGGCGGATCGACGCCACAGGCATGACGGTGATGCCCGGGCTGATCGACGCCCACTGCCACATCAGTTTCGACGAGCCGCACTCGAACGACGAACTGTTCTTCCACCGCCGCGAAGGCCTTGCGGCGATCGTCTCAACCTATAATGCGCGCAAGGTTCTGCGGGCGGGCGTGACCAGCCTGTTCGACGCCGACTCGATCTTTTCCGTGTCGCTGGACCTGCGCGACGCCATCGAGGCGGGAATTGTCGAGGGGCCGCGAATGACCTGCGGCGGCAATGCGCTGTTCACCTCGGTCGGCGGCACGGCCGGAATGCTGGTCCCCGACGAGGGGTCGATCGGCTATCTCAAGGTGACCCGCACCCGCGACGAAATCGTCACCGAGATTCGCCGGCAGGCGAAGCGGGGCGTCGACTGGATCAAGATCCACGTCACCGGGCTGATTCCCCGGCAGAAGGCCGCGGGCGAGATCCAGGTCTGGAACCTGGACGAACTGAAGCTGGCCGCCGATACTGCTCATGAGCTCGGCCTGCCGATCGTCGGCCACTGCCGCAATGCGTCGAGCACGCGCGACTCGGCGATCGCCGGCTTCGACCTGATCCTGCACGCGACCTTCATGGACGACGCGGCGCTGGGCGCCGTTGTCGATCGCAAGGTTCCCATCGTGCCGACCCTGACCTTCCAGGCGGTGCTGGCGGAACACGGCGACAAGATCGGCGCGAACCCCGAACTTCGCGAAATCTTCCGGCGGGAAATCACCGAGGGCGGCAGGGCGTTGCGCCTGGCGTATGACGCGGGCGTGCCGCTGTTGTGTGGCACCGAGAGCGGGTTTTCGATCACCCCCTATGGCGAATGGCACTGGCGGGAACTGCAGGTGCTGGTCGACGATCTCGGGCTGACGCCGTTGCAGGCGATGGCGTGCGCCACCAGCGAGGGCGCGCGGGCGCTGGGCCGGCACGGCCAGCTTGGCTTGCTGAGGGCGGGACTGCCGGCGGACGTGATTGTAGTGCGGGGCGACGTGACACGAGATGTGACGCTGCTTGGACGGCCGGACGGCATGGCCTATGTGTTCAAGGACGGCGTGCGGGTCGATACGGAAACACCGCTGCGGCAACGTGGGCCGCTGCCGTCATGGCGGGTCAGCGCCTATTCCGCCAAGGCCGCCACGCGCGAGGGGACACTGGGCTGGACACGCGCCGGGGAACAACAATGACGACCCATGAAATCAGCGACTTCGCAGGCTGCATCCATGCCCTGAAGCAGGCGGACCTGCGGCAGTCGCTCTACGATGAAGCGGAAATACTGATGGCGCGGGCGGTGGTGAACCTGCACGGCGCCGACCACCGGGCGCGGCGCGAGGTCGAGGCGACGGTGTTCCGCAAGGACATCTTCCTGCACTACGAGAAGGTTGTGTTGCCAAAGGTGCTCGAGGAGACGCTGGCGCCGTTCCTGATCGAGGGGCGCGGGGACCTCAAGGACATCGGCTATCGCATCCTGCTCAACCTGACGGTCGACTTCACCGGGATCGACCGGCCGCTGCGGAGCGCGGAGGAGACAACGCGGCTGCTGGCGATGATGCGCGAATTCAGCCTGGCGCCGACGCTGGGACAATCGCGGCTGGAGGATACCGGTCCGCTGAAGGCGCGGATTGCCGCGGCGATCGCCGAATTCGACGGCGCTTTCTTCGCCGCGTCCCTGCAACGACGCCAACAGGCGCTGGCCGATGTCGAGGCCGGGCGCATCGCGCGCGAGGATCTCCCCCGGGATGTGCTGATGGCGCTGGTGCAGGCCAATGCGGCCCTCGGCATGCCGCGCGAGGAAGTGCTCAAGGAAACCATCTATTTCCTGATGGCCGGCGCCCACACCTCGATCAACACGCTGACCCACGTCGTCGACGACATGCTCGCCTGGTTCGCCGCGCATCCGGGCCAGCGGGAGCGGCTGGACCGGGAACCGTTCTTCGCCCAGGCCTGCGTTTTCGAGAGCCTGCGGCTAAACCCGTCGAGCCCTGTCGCCAAGAGGCTCGCCCTTTGTCCGGTCAATCTGGGCGAGGCCGAAGCGGCGCCCGGCGATACGGTGATCGTCAATCTGCAGGCCGCAAACCGCAATGAAGGCCTGTTCGGGGAGGCGCCCGAGGCGTTCAATCCTGACCGTCCCGCTCCGGCGGGCCAGCTCCCGTATGGACTTTCGATGGGTTTCGGGGCCCACGCCTGTCTCGGCCGCAATCTTGCCGTCGGCGTCGTCGCCCGGCCCGGAGCCAATCCGGCGCAGCACCAGTTCGGCACCGTACCGCTGATCGTCGCCGCCCTGTTCGGCGCCGGCCTGGCGTCGGATCCTGAAAGCGCGCCGCAAAAGGACGAGACGGTCACCCGCTCGATCTGGAAGGCGTATCCCGTGGTATTCAACATGAAGGCCCGCGCGGCATGACCCGGCAAGCCATCGTCACCGGCGGCGGGGCCGGGATCGGCGCGGAAATCTGCGCGGCCCTGGCAACCGCCGGATATCGGGTCGGCGTGCTGGACCTCAGCGCGGAAACGTCTCAGGCGACAGCGGAAAAGCTCGCCGGCGCCGTCGCACTGCAGGCCGACGTAACCAATGAGGCTGAGGTCGCGGCTGCTTTTGACGCCTTTGGCGAAACGCCGGATCTGGTGGTCGCCAACGCCGGCATCGTGCGGTTCGGTCTGCTCGCCGACCAGACGGTGGAGGCCTTCCGGCAGGTGATCGAGATCAACCTTGTCGGCGCCTATATCACCGCGCGCGAGGCGGTAAACCGCATGCTGCCACGCGGCAGCGGGCACCTGATCGGCCTGACGTCGATCAATGCCTATGGACCGGGGCCCGGCGCGGGCGCCTATCCGGCCTCGAAGAGCGGCGTTCTGCAGATGATGCGGCAATTCGCGGTGGAGTATGGCGATCGCGGAATCCGCGCCAACACCATCGCGCCAGGCTTCATCGACGGCGGCATGTCGGCGCCGATCTATGCCGATCCCAAGGTTCGCGCGCTACGCAGCGGCGGCGTGCCCCTGCGACGGCTAGGCACGCCCGCCGACGTTGCGGCCGCCGTGCTGTTCCTGGATTCGGAGGGGGCAAGCTACATCACCGGCCAGGATCTGGTGGTGGATGGCGGGGTGATCCACGCCGTGCTGAAGAACCTGCCGCGGGAATGAGCATCCGTACACGGATATTCAGCGGCGGCCATGGACATCCGTTTGCAGAGACTACCGGGGCCTTGTCGGAATTGCTTGCGGCCCGCGGCGACCAGATCGCGGTAGACACCGATTTCGATGATTGCGTCGGGCGGCTTGGCGACACTGACCTGCTGGTGGTCAACGCGCTTCGCTGGACGATGACCCAGCATGAAAAGTACGCGCCGTTCCGCGCCACCCTCGCCTACCAACCGCAACCCGGAAAGGTGGCTCGCCTCGCCGAATGGGTCAGGGACGGCGGGCGACTGCTGGCGATGCACACCGCGGTGATCTGCTTCGACACCGAGCCCGGCTGGCTGGAGATTCTGGGAGGCGGCTGGCGCTGGGGCATCTCGCATCATCCACCGCGCGGTCCATTGTGGATCGAGCCCGTCGATGCGCCCGGCTTCGAGCTGGTCGACGAAGCCTATCACAACATGTCTCCGGGTACGGACGTTGATGTCAGGGCGACCTGCACGCTCGAAGAGGAACCGCAACCAGTCGTCTGGACACGGCGGTTCGGGCAAGGCCGCGTCGCCGTCGACACCCTGGGACATGACCGTCAATCGCTTGAGAACGCGGGACACGCGCGACTGATCGGCGCGCAGCTGGCCTGGCTGGCGGCGGCATGAGCGGGGTCGCCGGGCTGAGCCTACTGATTACCGGCGGCGGCTCGGGCATCGGCCGGGATGTCGCAGCCTGGCTGGCGGTGCGCGGCGCGCGGGTGACGATCAGCGGACGCCGCGAGGATGCCATCAGGGCGAGCGCGGCGGAGACCGGCTGCGCGGCCGTGGTCGGCGATGTGACCAATGCGGATGACCGCCGGCGGATGATCGACACGGCCCTGGAAACCGGCGGCGGACGGCTCGACGGCCTGGTCAACAACGCCGGGGTGATGCTGCGCGGACCGATAGAGGAGCTGGACGAGGCGGCGGTGCTACGGGTGTTCCACACCAACGTCGTGGGCGCGATGATGCTGACCGGTCTCGCCGCGCCGCACCTCGCCGCGACCAGCGGTTCGGTCGTGTTCATGGGCTCCGCCCACACCCGCCGCGCCTTTCCCGGCGCCTCGCCCTATGCGGCGACCAAGGGCGCCATCCAGACGCTGACGCAGGTGCTGGCGGCCGAGCTGGGCGATCGCGGCATTCGCGTGAACTGTGTCGTGCCCGGCGGCGTGCTCACCGAGATCAACGTCCGCGCCGGCATCATGGACGAGGCCGCCGCCGCCGAACGCTACAGGGCGATGGGCGCGATGCAGGCCATCGACCGCCTCGGCGAGGGCCGGCACATAGCCCAGGCGGTCGAGCACCTGCTCCGCGCCGAATGGACCACCGGCGCGATCCTGGATGTCGACGGCGGGCTGGGGCTGGGGGTGACCAGGGCGTAAAGAAAGGCGGGGGCATGCGGACAACTTGCTCATCCCTCCCCATAAGACGCTACCGGATACACATACGTCGAATGTGATCCACGAAACACCTCGCCCGTTTGGGAGAGGGAGGGGCCCAGCGAAGCTGGGAGGGTGAGGGTTCTTTTGCGCGCGGGCTGATCAGCGTACCGGTGGTCGATGAAATCCAGGACGCGCATCGCCAGGGCGAGATCATTGAGGTCTACGTCCACCGATGCGGAGCGGGCTGTCTGGGCGGCGCTTCGAGGACGCCGGTTCGAGGGCCTGAAGTTCCGCCGCCAGGTTCCCATCGACCGGTATTTCGCGGACTTCGCCTGCGTCGCAGTGAAACTTATCGTCGAGTTGGACGGCGGCCAGCACGCCGAACAGGTCGCCTATGACGAAGAGCGATCACGTGTCCTGTCTCTTTGCGGCTGGCGGGTCATGCGGTTCGGGAACAACGACGTCCTGGAGAACATCGATGGCGTCGCTCGGGCGATATTTGAGGAAATCAAGATCATCCGGAGCTGAAGCGCTGACAGAAAGACCCTCATCTTCCCACGCCAAGGGGCGCGGGCCCCTTCTTCTCCCAGTCGGGAGAAGTGGTTTTTAGATCATCTCCGAGATGTATGAATCCGGTAGCTGTTTGGGAGAGGGAGGGGCCTGATCGCGCAGCGATTGGGAGGGTGAGGGTCTATAGCGCCGAAAGTAAGACCCTCATCTTCCCACGCCAAGGGGCGTGGGCCGTTCGCCTTCTCCCAGACGGGAGAAGTGATTTGTGGCAGCCGGCCCGGCCGGCCTTGCTCAGGCGCACCTGAACGCCTCACCGTCCAGGTTGATGTTCGGGAATTCGTCCTTTTCCCGCCATTAGTCCTGGGTGTGCCGCCATTCTGGCTTGTCGCCCCGTTGCGGCAGGATCGGCAAAGTGCGCTGCAGGTAACCGGCCTTGAAGTGGTCCGGATCGGCGACCGGAGTCAGGCGGCGCGGGAGGCGCCGCCAAATCAGCGGCCCCCTCGGTTGCCGAACGCCTCAGGGAACGATCGTGATTGGTGGAGTGGACGGCAGGAAAGCGGAGAAACTGCAGACGTGGGTCGTGCCTATACTTCTTGAGTGCAACGTCCAATTTCCGTTAGCATCAACAGTTGGGTGAATAGTGACCGGACCGCACACGTTCCCAGGCACCGTATAGGTGAAGTTACTGATTTGCGCCGTCGTAGCGGTCTTCGCCCGCAGCGGCCATGGTAGATTTGTCCCGAGCAATCCGGCGCAAGGCGTATTGCCGACCATAGACTGTATTGAGGAATTCTTACTGTTACGGTCCACTATTCCGGTCAAGGTGATCGGACAACCCGCAAATGAACCCGCATAAAATACATTCGCGACGCCAGTTAATGTAAACTTCGTCTGCGTTGGAGACAGGCTGTAGGCCGACACTGTATTCACGACGCCCAGCGAAAGGATTGCGCCAACCACGCAGGGCTGTGCAACGCTAACGACATTGTGATCGAGCGTGGGCCCGGGAGGTCGAGAAAGGGGATTCCCTCGACGAATCTTGTCTGAATCTATGCCGGGCAACCATCCAAAAGGGTTGCCCCGATGCCAAGCACGCTGCTT
>JANXTX010000264.1 GCA_025352165.1 Caulobacteraceae bacterium
CTGGGGCGCCAGGCTCTACGCCGCCGCAGTCTCCGTCATCGCCACCGGCAGACTCCGCGGAAAATCCGCCCTTCAGGCTATCAGCGAGGTCATCAGCCCACCGCTCGCACCAGCAGCCGCCTGACGGGGTGAGCAGTTACCCAGCTGGGCGCGCCCAGATCGCATATCCGCCTTCACCATTTGGATGCAGGACATCCTGGAAAATCGAACCGGGCGCGTGCTGTTCAATGGGAACCAGCTGCATAGTGCCGGGGTCGGTCGCGTGGTGCCACACCCATCCTTCGGGATTCTGCCGACCGCCGACCTGGGACACTGAATCGCTCACACCGGGGCTAAGCTGCTCCATCTGAGCTGCGAATTCGGGGTCAGATTGAATCGCCGCGTCAAGCGCCGCATTTGCTCGGTTGAAGTGAACGCTATCGCTTCGCCCCAAGTCGACAGGGTCTAACTTCATCTCGTATCCGACACTGTAGAATTTGCCGGTCGGTCCAACTGCTGCTGTCTCTGCGGCGGAATATTGAGGCTAGCGATGCTCGGCCCATTTAGGGCGGCCACATTTGTCGCGCCGGCCAAACCCGGAATCCCTCCGCCGCCGAACTGGCCGCCCCAGAAAGTGGCGACAAGGGCCCCCTGCCCGGATCCATCCGGGTCATTCGGGATAAATGGGTCACGAGTAGGGTCGAAAAAGTCGATGCCCCCGCCATGATCTGCAAATGGTACGCCAATGAGTCCATTCCCCACTCCGTTGGGAAAATAGACGGTACACATTGAGATCGGGCAAGTGGGGCTTCCAAAGCCCGCCCCGGCCTCCAGCCCGCTCGGGTCGGAGCCATTCCTCGGATCGTTCCCCGCATAGGCGTAAGCGTTCACATCCGACTCATACCCGATCGGGTCGGTCTGAAGGAAGCGGCCGTTGTTCGGGTCGTACATGCGCGACTTGTAGTAGTAGAGATGCGCCTCGGGGATCATCAACTGGCCGGTGTAGCGATAGCGCGAGCCGCTCCAGCTGTTGGGAGCGCCATAGGGATCGTAGGTGTAGATCGCGCCCGAATTGCCGGCTGCGTCGGCGTAGCCGATGACCGAGCCCTGCGTGTCGGTGGTGAGCCAACGGGGCGTGGAGAGGTCCGCCCCCTCGTACCAGACCAGCGGTTCATCCGCGCCCGGGCCGGGCACACAGCGGCGAAGTGTATTGCTGGTCGGGCTTCGCAAGCACGGGTCAGGAAGATGGCAAATAAGCGCGTACATTCCACGGCGAATGGAAGCTTCCCAACGAGGCAAAGTTCGACACGCGTATTTTCGGACAACCGCAGTTGCCGACGTAGGCAAGGACGCGCGAAGGCCTACAGATCCAGGTGCAGAAACTGATTGAACTCGCTGGGCTCATAGTCGGCGAAGGCTTCGCCGTTGGTGAAACCACGTTTGCGATAGAGCGCGAGGGCTGGCTCGAAAGCTGGCCCACGGCCGGTTTCCAGACTGAGGCGGCGGAGCCCGCGCGAACGCGCAATGGCGATGACGTGTTCGAGGATGGCTGCGGCAGCGCCCTTGCGCAATTGATCGGGGTGAGTGCGCATCGACTTCACCTCTCCGGTCGTGGCGTCGAGCTGCTTCAATGCGCCGATGGCGAGCAGGGTCTCGCCCTCCCAGGAAGTCCACACGGTAACGTTGGGTGACCGCAGTCCGGACAGGTCCAGCGCGAAGACATGACCGGGCGGAGAGCTGGATTGCATGCCCTGAAGATGAATGGCCAGAAGCGCGCGCGTCGCCTCGCCTGCGAGATCATCTTCGCGGATGTCGAGCATGACACCACTCATGGTCGCAACTCCTAAACCAACTGTGACAACCCTGCCGCATTAGCGCGATTTAATGTCAGGCCCGATGGACAGAGGCAAAAGGCGCCAGCATTAGGCGATAATATGCCAGCGAAATTGGCTCACTTCGGACCGCAAATCATGAGTTTTATCTGGCGGATTGCTCCGATTGGCCTGGTTCTGGCCGCGGGCGGCGCCTGGGCGGGCGATGAACCGCCGTCACCGGCCACGCAACTCGACACCGTGGTGGTTACCGCGACCCGCACACCGGAAGCCCTGGATCGAATCCCCGTCGACATCTCGGTGGTTTCAGGCCGGGACATCGCCAACAGGGATGCCCGAGACATGGCTTCCGTTTTGCGCCTGGTTCCGGGGGTAGAGGCGCCGGCGGGCGGCGACGCCGGGCCATCGAGCGCGGTGCCCTCGCTATGGGGACTTCACGAGTTCGACGCGTTTCTACTGGTGGTCGACGGCGCGCCCTGGGGCGGCGCCTTTAACCCGATGATCACTACCCTGAATATGAACGACGTCGAGCGTGTCGAGGTGCTGAAAGGGTCCGCGCCGGTAATGTTCGGCGCGACATCGTTCGTCGGCGTGGTGCAGGCAATTCACTATCCCGCCGGCGAGGCGGCGAACCAGGCCGATATCGCCTACGGCAAC
>JANXTX010000326.1 GCA_025352165.1 Caulobacteraceae bacterium
CTGGCGTTGCTGCCGTTCGCCGCGCTGATGATCGCGCTCTATCTGTCGGGACGGATGGCGCGGACAGGTGAGTTGAAGCAGTAGTGCTCCGCGACGTCTGATGAAGATGAACTGGTATTTCAATGCATCGGTGGTGCCATCGGCTGCCCCCTCCACCCTTTCGAAACGCCGCGCATGACTACGCTTGCGACGATGATCTCCGAGGCTCGGAACGTGACGGTGTTTACCGGGGCGGGGATTTCCACGGAGTCGGGCATTCCAGATTTCCGCAGCCCCGGCGGGGTGTGGAGCAAGATGAAGCCGATCTATTTCCAGGACTTCGTCGCCAGCGAGGAGAAGCGCCGTGAGGCGTGGACGCGGACATTTTCCGGGGCGGCGGGCTGGACGGGTGCGAAACCGAACAGCGGGCACTACGCAATCGCCGCGCTGGTCAGAGCCGGCAAGGTCGGCGCGGTGATCACCCAGAACGTCGACAACCTGCACCAGGACTCCGGCGTGCCGCCCGAGCGGGTGATCGAGATCCACGGCAACGCCAGCTACGCCACCTGCCTCAAATGCGGACTGCGCCATGAACTCGCGGATCTGAAGGGGCCCTTCATCGAACAGGGCGAAATACCGTCCTGCCGCGACTGCGCCGGCATTGTGAAATCCGCGACGATCTCGTTCGGCCAGCCGATGCCGCCTGGACCAATGGCGCGAGCGGAGGCGGCGACGTTGGCCTGCGACCTGTTCCTGGTGCTCGGCTCCTCGCTGGTGGTGTTTCCGGCGGCAGGGTTTCCCCTGCTCGCCAAACGCAACGGGGGGAAGCTGGTGATCGTCAATCGCGAGCCGACCGACCAGGATGGGTTCGCCGATCTGGTGCTGCATGACGAAATTGGCGGCGCCCTGGCCGAACTCCACGCTTGATTGTCGCGGCGCGGTCATTAGGGTGGCCAAGAATTAGAACAACTGTTTCAGGACGCGCGACGCGTCCGCTAGGAGCTCTCCTGAATGGCAAAGCGTTTCGAAGGTACGGCCGACTATGTGGCCACGGACGATCTGAAGATCGCGGTCAACGCGTCCATCGCGTTGGAACGGCCGTTGCTGATCAAGGGTGAGCCGGGCACCGGCAAGACCGTACTGGCCTATGAGATCGCCAAGGCGCTCGAAGCGCCGCTGATCACCTGGCACATCAAGTCGACCACCAAGGCCCAGCAGGGCCTGTATGAATACGAGGCGGTTACCCGCCTGCGCGACAGCCAGCTGGGCGACGAGCGCGTCAAGGATGTCTCCAACTACATCAAGCGCGGCAAACTGTGGGAAGCGTTCGACGCGCCGCAGCGCCCGGTGCTGCTGATCGACGAAATCGACAAGGCCGACATCGAGTTCCCCAACGACCTGCTGCAGGAACTCGATCGGATGGAATTCTATGTCTATGAGACCGATGAGACGATCCGCGCCAAGATCCGTCCGGTGGTGCTGATCACCTCCAATAACGAGAAGGAACTGCCCGACGCGTTCCTGCGTCGCTGCTTCTTCCACTACATCCGCTTCCCGGACGAAGACACCATGCGCGCGATCATCGACGTGCACTTCCCAGGGATCAAGCAGAAGCTGGTCGCCGAGGCGCTGCGCATCTTCTACGACATGCGCAAGGTGCCGGGCCTGAAGAAGAAGCCGTCGACATCGGAACTGCTCGACTGGCTGAAGCTGCTGATGGTCGAGGACATAGACGACGAAGCCCTGCGCGAGCGTGACCCGACCAAGCTGATCCCGCCGCTGCATGGCGCGCTGCTGAAGAACGAGCAGGACGTCCACCTGTTCGAGCGGCTGGCGTTCCTGGCGCGGCGTGAAGGCTCCGGAGCCCGTCCGGGTCAGAACTAGTTCCGGGAAAGGCGTGGGTGATTCGCCCCTGGTCCGATCGACGGGACGGGGGCTGACAAATCCGGTTACGGGGAATTCACTGGACCGGCTTCTCGCCCTTGCCCAGAAAGGCAGGGGCTGAGGAGGAGATACGGGCCAATGACGAAATTCACGCTTTTGCTGGGCGCCGCCGGCGTTATGGCTGTCAGCATCGCCGGCTGCACACCGCCGCATATTCATCATCACGGCGACGCGGCGCTGAAGACGATCTCGGCGCTCACCTGCCCCGATACGCAGGGCGATCTGACCCGCAAGAGCCAGGCGCCCGATGGCAAAACCTGCGTCTATGCGTCCAACGCCGGCAATGAGGTGACACTTCAGCTGGTTTCACTGAACGGCCATGACGCCAACGCCGCGCTGGACCCGATTCAGACACAGCTGAAGGCGGAGCTCCCCGCCAACGCCGGGACCAAGGACGGCGACAGCAGCGACCACGGCCGCGTCGACATTGACCTGCCCGGCATCCATATTCACGCAAACGACACCAACAAGAACGACAGCAAGGGCAATGCCAAGATCGATATCGGCGGCGGCGACAAAGGAGGCGGCGGTGTCCACGTCCAGGCCAACGACGGCGGCGCGCAGGTCAGCGTCAACGAATCCGGCTCGGGCATCCGTCTCGCCTATGTACTGACCTCCGATACCGCCGGCCCGCACGGCTACAAGGTCGTCGGCTACGACGCTCGCGGCCCGCACGAGGGCCCCCTGGCCGTGGTGATTGTGAAATCCAAGGCCGACGACGCGGACGACCTGCGTGACGACGCGAGAGAACTGCTGAAACTGAACGTCGGCGGGTAATTCGTCCGCCCTGCCCTTCCCGCCGGGATGTTTCAGGGCGGGAGTTGGTGAGGAGGGGCTTGGCGGAGGCCTGAGCGATGGACGAAAATTGCATAATGCATAGTTTGCATTTTGCGTCAAGCGAAGGGCTGCCGACCGCCCAACAGGCAATTGATGATGATTGCTTTGCGTCGCCAGGAATTCCTGGCTGACCATAGCTCTATTCCATTCTAGTCGCCCGATTCATCCAAATTGACGGGTATAGGTGTTTGAGTTTGACGCGGGCGGTGTCGGTTGTGAAGCGCCAGTTGGCCGTCGCATGATGAGCAATGCGACTCTTGACCCACGCGGCGACTTCTCTGGCGAGAGTTGGTTTGTCGGCTGGCGAAGGCTAGACTTCTGAAGCTCTTGAGAGCCTTGGGCTGAATCGAATCTGGTGCGGGGGCGACGTTGCAATCGTAGGCATTGTCGCCACCGTCGGAGCGCTGACCAGGCAGATCAATCAGGCGCAGGCGGGGAAGGTCGCCTCAGTGTGGGACTTCGTGCCGTGGGAGTACGGATCACAGCCTAGGCAATAGGTACGACGGCAGGGTGACGCCTTTGCCAGTAGACCGTCGCGAGAGGCCGGGCGCGATCTCCGCTACAACCCGAACCCGGCGGATAGCGAGAATTGGCGCAAGCAATGCGCACAATTACCATCGGCGAAGGCGCCGAGCGCTGCGAGATCAACCAGCGAAGCATCAACGTAGGCGACGGCAATGCGTCCGCGGCGCACGGCGGTCCGCAGGTCAGGCAACTTCCAGACTCCCGACCGAGGGCGCGACGCCGCCCAATGAGGCCGCCCGAAGCTGGATGGAGGCCCTTTCCAAGGTGCGGGTCAGCGCGGCGCGCCTGGCCGAGATAAATGCACTGTCACCACTACTGATCACCACTACTGGGCCCATTGCCGGCTCCCAGCCCCCCCGTGTCGCCGAAGATATCAACGGTCGAGGAACACCGACGTTCACATTGCGTAGGTCAGGTTGCACGGAACAACGCCGCGAAGGCGGGGCTAGGGTGGGCGTCAGCGTTAAGTCTTTATTATGGACTGACGCCCAAGCCCGCGCTCGAAGCGCATCACACCTCAGCACTGGCAAGGCCTTCACACTCAAAGCCCAACCGCCCCAATGCCAGTCCGCACGGGCGGGGTGGTCTTGACGACCGGATGCTCGGTCGGTGTTGGGTCGAGATCCTGAACGTTGATGGCGCCTCCTCAACCTCTATGAGCGCGCGCCCTACTACCGTGCGATTATTTCGTACTTGAGTGGGTGGCGAGAAGGTCCTGCATGTCGCTGGCATGTTCCTCCTCAACCGCCAGAATCGATTCGACCATGATGCGCGTTGTCGGGTCGTCGGTTCCAAAAAAGCGGACCAGTTCGCGGTAGTGGTCGACGGCGATCCGCTCGGCGATCAGGTTTTCGCGGATCATCGCCGCGAGATCGGCTCCGGTCGCATATTCTGACGCCGAACGGCTGGCCAGACCTTTGGGGTCGAAATTGGGTGAACCGCCCAATTGATTGATACGTTCGGCGACCCGCATCACGTGCTGTTGTTCTTCTTTGGCGTGCTGAGCGAATTCCGCCTTCACGCCCTCGCTCGCAAGGCCGGTGGCTACAATGGCGTGCTGGGTGTAGCGCAGAACGCAGACCAGTTCCGTCGCAAGTACCGCCTGCAGTATCTCAATGGTGCGAGCGACTTCCCCAACATAGGTTCGACTCACCGCGCCCAGTTCCATGTGTTTGCGCGCTTGTTCGCGCAGCGTCTTGACATCACTCAGAAACGATTGGGCCGCCGGCTTTTCGGCGGCGAGGGCTATGGATTTCATTGTGGCTTCCTTGTTGGATTGAAAATGGGGGGATGCGGCGCCCGCTACGCCTGGACTCGGTCGAATTCGGTATGAGCGTGCGGGAGCGGGTGAAGCCAGGCGTCGCCCTGACCGAGCGCGGCGACGTATTGACGAGCGGCGAATTCCCAGTTCGGCAGGCTGTCAAACCAGGCCTCAAGGTAGCCCTTCCGATCGTTTTGACGGTCGAGGTAGTAGGCGTGTTCCCAGAGATCGCAGACCAGCAACGGCGTGACGCCCGCCTGCATCAGGGTATCGTCGGCATCGTGGGTTGCGCGGACCCTCAGGAGCCCGCCGCCATCGGCGGTCAGCCATACCCAACCCGAGCCGAAGTGCGCGACGCCCTCGCTGACGAACGCATCCTTCAAGCCGTTGAGATCACCAAAGGCGCGCTCGATTGCCAGGGCGACCGCGCCGGCCGGACGTTCGACACGAGGCGACATCGCCACCCAGAAGAAGCTATGGTTCCACGCCTGCGCGGCGCAGTTGAACAATTTTGAATCGCCTGACCGCGAGGCCTCGACGATGACAGATTCGAGCGTGGATTCAGAACCGATCGACGCAGTCAACAAATCGTTCAACGTCTTTACGTAGGCCGCGTGATGCTTGTCGTGATGATAATGCAGCGTGCGTTGGGACATTGTCGGTTCCAACGCTTCCTGGGCGTAAGGCAACTCTGGCAAAGCAAACATCTGAGGCTCCTGATTTGCAGGGTTAACGTCTCTATAACGAGCCAGTTCCTTCCGAGGCGCAGTTTGGCCGTTGGAGTCCTGGTTCAAAAGCCTGTTGGGCCTGGCTTGCGAAACCCGCATCCGACAGGGAATCAAAGCCGCTCCTTGATGTTGGCGCGTAGCAGCACGCCGAGGCTGTCGGTCTGTTGCACCATACGTCCTTCATCGGACGCGAACGGCACGGGACGCGCGAAACTGGCGCGAAGATGAGGGCACTGGCGTTGTGCGCGTTTTGGCGCAAGCCAGATGAGCGGGCGGCAGATTTCCGCCGTAGCGAACCTCGCCATCGGTGGTATTGACGAAATCGCCAGAGCCCGTTTGACCGACCTTTAGACCATATGAGCATTCACGGGCGTTCGAGCCACGGTGAAGTATCGCGTTGCTTGCTCGTCCCATCCATAACCGGGGCTGGTAAGTTGCTCTCGGTCATAGCTGGGCGCCGCATTGAATTCGTCCTTGGTGAGGTCCGCAAGGAAAACGCCAGCTACAGCATCGTGATGGATGCTTGCCCAAGGCACGGGGCGAAATTTGCCAGAGCCGCCGAGTAGCGTCCTGGCTTCAACCATGACGAATTCAATTCGGCCGTCGGCGAGGTCCACGTATATTTCGCACACCGATCCGAGCTTGGCCCCCTTGCGACCCACGAGATGAAGGCCCAAAAGGTCCGAGCCTCTTGTCAGGCTGACAGGCATTCGACAACTCCATCCATGATCCGGTTTCGCCGCCGGCTATTGGTCCGGCGGCGCCACACC
>JANXTX010000363.1 GCA_025352165.1 Caulobacteraceae bacterium
CACCAATAAATACAAAGCCACCGTTATCAACCCAATTGTTGGGCGATTGCCAGCCACCGGTATTACCTGCAATAACAACAGAAGGATCTATAGACACAGGATATTTAGTGTTTCTGTCTTTTAACCAATCTACCGGTACCAATGTGGTAATGGTCCAGCTGCCATTTTCTTGTTTTACTAAATATTTACCTTTAGCAGAAGTAGAGCCATCAACCTGTAAACCGTTGGTATCAAAAAATACAGGTTCAGGAATAATAAGAACAGGAATATTTTGTGAGTCACTTATTAATAAAGCAGAAGAAGTTAATGAATTTCTCGCCCATCTGAACAATTGCTCTGAGCGGGGCGTATTCGTGGTGGCCGCCACCAACCAGCCAGATCGGATCGATCCGGCGGTTAAGCGGACTGGTCGCCTCGACAAGCTGATCTATGTCGGACCTCCAGATCCTGAAGCCAGACGCGAGATGCTGGCCTTACACCTCACCGGACGCCCGGTGGACCCTGAATTGGACCTGGGTTCTCTGGCCAAGGCGCTCGCCGGCTATTCAGGTAGCGATGTTCGTTTCTTGGTCGATGAAGCCGCTCGCGATGCATTCCGGGGCGGGCGCGACATCGACGAGGAGGCATTTGGTGTTGCTCTTAGTCGCATCCGCCCCTCAGTGCCAACGGAGGTAGAGGCTCAGTTCCGATTGGAGGAGCAGCGCGGCAACTAGCAGGTTGTGCAACCCGGTACTCGATTGACTTAACAAAAGGGGCCTCTTGCAAGCACCTCGGAAATAACACATATTGCAAATATTAAGCTGCCAGAAATTGGCCGGTTCGACGATCCTCCTTGTCAACGGAATAACCTGCGGTGACGGTAACCCATCCTTCCCTGAACCAACGGGTTGCCGACCAACTCGTCAGCGCGGTCGCCTGGGTGCGCGACGTTTCGATGTTTGTGAAGGTGGTTCTGGTGGCCGGAGGGGCGCTGGTGTCGGGGTTGGCGCGGGTGCTGCCACTGCCCACGGCGCCCATCGACGTGAAGGATACGGTCCAGGGCGCGGGACTTTTGGCCGCCTTCCTCGGCGGCGCGGCCCTGGTGTTTCTCGACAAGAATCTGGTGGGATCACTCAAGCTCGCCGCGGACGCGACGGCGGAACTCCAACGGGTGCAGTCGACGGCCGCCAGTCTCGGTAGCAGCATTGAGGAAGCCGGGACGCGGGACCGACAACTGCGCGCCCTACGGGCAGCAGCCGTGGCGTTGCGAGGCGGCATCGAGAAATCGCTGTTTCGCAATCCTCCCGACGAGGCCGCGACCATGGGCGAATTGCTCGATGTGGGGCTGGACGAGCTTCAGGCCGCTATGAGCTTCATCGCCGGCGATCTGTGGACGATCTCGATCTACCGTGCCGAGCGGGGGCCGCCGGTGGTGTTGCGCCGCCTCGCGACACGCAGGTCCAATCGGGCAGAGGAAGCCGGGCCCTCGCGGGATTGGGGCCCGGGCCAGGGCCATATCGGCATGACCTGGCTCCGCGCCGGTGAAGTGGTGCTGGAGGACGTTACCGATCCGGCGGTGCGTCACGCCATGAACACGCCGGCCGAAAAGGATGCGCCCAGCGATGCGTGGCGCTATAAATCCATCGCGGCCGCGCCGGTGATTCCGGACGGCGCCACCGAGCCCTGGGGTGTGGTGATCGCCACCTCGTCCCGCGCCGGACAGTTCTCGCCAGACGCGCTCTCGGCGGGTTCGGAACGGGCCGAAGCCATTCGGGTATTCGCCGGATTGATTGCCCTGGCCGCCTCGATTCATCATATACTGCTCAATAAGTCCGCTCCCGGCGCCCAGCCGGCGCCGTCGGTATGAGGCTCACGCGATGACCCTGGCTCCAGATGGATTGCCGATCTCGGAAATCGGCGAGATCGACGCCCAAATCCTTCGGCGCATCGGCAGCTATATGAGCGGATCGCCGGCGCCGGACGATCTGGCCGAGATTCAGCGGCTCAATCGCCAACGCGTGGACATGACGACGCCGAGGTTGTTCGAAGACGCTAGGGCGCTGATTGCCCAGATCGCCGCGGCCGGTTAGGCGGCGTCCGCCCTCCTGAAAGTCACCCATGGCGTTGTTCGTCTTAAGCGTGGTCGGCAGCGACCGGCCCGGGCTCACCAAGGCGCTGGCGGCGGCCGTGCTCTCGGCGGGCGGCAACTGGCTGGAGAGCCATCTCAGCCTGCTGGGCGGCCTGTATGTCGGATCGGTGCTCGTCGAGCTGGAAGCGGATGGTGTCGAGGCCTTGCGTTCGGCCGTGCGCGCGGTGGACGCCCACGGTCTCGACGTGCGGATCGCCCCCGCGATCGACGCCTCCGGCGCGGATGGCGAAACGCTGCATTTCAGCCTAGTCGGCCAGGACCGGCCGGGGATCGTGAACCAG
>JANXTX010000366.1 GCA_025352165.1 Caulobacteraceae bacterium
CCTGGCGTGCGAACTCCTCCGCTCCGAGCGAGGCGACGAGAACCTTGATGCGGGCCTTCCAAAGGTTGTCCCGCCGTCCGTGGCGATTGTAGACCCGCAAGTTCAAGATCGCCGTCACGGGCGCCAGGCAGGATCGCGCCGCGATCCGCATCTATGACATCGGCCTGCGGCTTCATCGCGGTGACGAAGGGGAACTGGCCTTCGAAGTGCTGGTCGGCGGGGGGCTGGGCCGGACGCCCTATCTGGGGCCGACAATCCGCCGGAGTCTACCGGCGCGTCACCTGCTGTCGTACCTGCAGGCGATCCTGCGGGTCTACAATCGCCACGGACGGCGGGACAACCTTTGGAAGGCCCGCATCAAGGTTCTCGTCGCCTCGCTCGGAGCGGAGGAGTTCGCACGCCAGGTCGAGGAAGAATGGGACAGGACCGACAAGGCGGCCATCGATCTGCCCGACACCGAACTTGCCCGGATTCGTGCGGCGTTCGCGCCGCTCGGCTTCCAGACCCTGCCGCGCGTTTCGACCGTATTTGAGGCGGCCCGTTCGGAAGATCGAGGCCTCGCCCGTTTTGTTCGCAACAACGTCGTGGCCCACAAGATCCAAGGATACGCCATCGTCAAGATTGCTCTTAAGGCACCCGGTGAAACGCCCGGTGATTGTTCGGCCGAGCAAATGGATATCGTCGCCGATCTCGCCGAACGCTATTCGCTGGATGAGGTTCGGGTCGCCTATGAGCAAAACCTGATCCTGCCGCATGTCCGGCTTGATGAAATTCCCGGTGTCTATCAGACGCTGCTTGCGGCTGGTCTGGCCACGCCCAACATCAACCTGATCAGCGATATCATCGCCTGTCCCGGTCTGGACTATTGCGCTCTCGCCAATGCGCGGGCGATTCCGATCGCTCAGGACATTGCCCGCATGTTCGCGGATCCAGAACTGGCCGAGGACATCGGCGAGCTTAAGATCAAGATTTCGGGGTGCATCAATGCCTGTGGCCACCATCACGTCGGTCACATTGGCATCCTCGGCGTCGATAAGAAGGGCGAGGAATTCTACCAGCTTTCGCTCGGCGGTTCGGGTGAGGATGACGCCGCGCTGGGCCAGATACTCGGACCGGCGCTTCCCGCCGACAGGGTCACCGCCGCGGTCGACAATCTGGTGGCTGTCTATCTGCGCGAACGTCACGGGGCGGAGCGTTTTGTCGACACGTTCCGGCGCACCGGTCTCAATCCGTTCAAGGAGGCTGTCTATGCCGACGCTCATTAGATGGCGCGACGGCGCGGCGAGCACTGATGCTGACCCGTTCGCGCGGGTCGACGACGATGTGCCGCTTCCCGAAGGCGACGTGATCGTCAGCCTTGCTCGTTTCCAGCGAGAAGGCGATCTGTTGCTGTCTCAGCAACGCCGGGTCGGCGTGGTCGTTGAAGCCGGCGAGGCGGTGGAATCGCTGGCCTATGACCTGCCGCAAATTTCGGTGGTCGCACTTGCGTTCCCGAAGTTCCGCGACGGCCGCTCCTATAGTGCAGCCATGGTGCTGCGCACCCGGCTTGCCTATGCGGGAGAGGTGCGGGCGGTCGGCGATGTTCTGTTGGAACAGGCGCCGTTCATGATCCGCTGCGGTTTCGACGCCTTTGAGCCCGCTGACGGCACGACGTCCGATCAGTGGACCCGGGCTGGCCACCGGTTCCGGCATGTCTATCAGCGCGCAGCCGATGCGTTGACGCCGGCTTTTGCGGAGAGGGGCGCACAATGAGCCTCGCCTACGACATGAAGGAAACACCGACCGCTATCGCCGATCGGCTGGACGCGCAGCTGCGAAATGCCCATCCCGGGGCTATTCTCGCTGCCGCGGTCGAAATGTATGGTGATCGTCTGGCGCTGGTTTCCTCGTTTGGCTCGGAATCGGCCGTGCTCCTGCATATGGCGGCGCAAGTCGATTCCGCCATCGCCGTGCTTTTCCTCGATACCGGCATGCTGTTCGGCCAGACGCTCGACTACCGCCGGTCGTTGGCTGCGAAGCTGGGATTGACCGGGGTTCGCGACCTGAGACCGCGGTTCGAGGACCTCGCGATCACTGATCCCGGCGCCGACCTGTGGAAAACCGACACCGACGCCTGCTGCCATATCCGCAAGGTGTTGCCGCTTGATCTCGCGCTGGGCGGCTACGACGCCTGGATCACCGGCCGGAAACGTTTTCAGGGCGGCTCGCGCCTGAGATTGCCGGTGGTCGAGTTTGTCGACGGCAAGATGAAGTTCAATCCTCTCGCCAACTGGACCAGGACCGAGCTGGACGCCTACGCGTCGTATAACGATCTTCCGGCGCACCCGCTGGTGGCGGCGGGCTTTCCGTCGATCGGTTGTTGGCCGTGCACTTCGCCTGTCGAAGAGGGTCAGGATTCGCGGTCAGGCCGCTGGGCGGGCTCGCAAAAGACTGAATGCGGTATACATATGGCGCGCGCGCCTGGCGTGGCGCCGTTCGTCGGCGTCGATATCTGACGCTCGTTCGACCCTTCATTTCATCCATTCGCCAACAAGAGTTGAGTTTCATGACCACGCAAGCCGCCGCGACGGTTGCGGACGCTCCCAAGACCCGCGGAGCCTTCTACGTCGAGCGCGTTACCTGGGTCCGCCATTGGACCGATACGCTGTTTTCGCTTCACACCACGCGTGACAACGGCTTCCGGTTCATCAGCGGACAGTTCGTCATGCTCGGACTGGAGGTCGAAGGTCGGCCGCTTTTGCGCGCCTACTCCATCGCCAGCGCATCCTGGGCGGATGACCTCGAGTTCTATTCGATCAAGGTGCCGAACGGCCCGCTGACCTCCCGTCTGATGAACATCAAGGTCGGCGATGAGATCCTGGTTGGCAAGAAGCCCACCGGAACGCTGATCCTCGACGGCCTGCGGCCGGGCAGGAACCTCTACCTTCTGGGCACTGGCACTGGCCTGGCGCCGTTCCTCAGCCTCGTTCGCGAGCCGGAAGTCTATGAGCGCTTTGAAAAGGTCATCATCACCCATACCGTGCGAGAGGTCGCCGACCTCAACTATCGTGAATTTCTTTCGCACGAACTGCCGAACGATCCCGATCTCGGCGAAATGGTCGGTCCGAAACTGATCTACTACCCGACCGTCACGCGCGAGCCGTTCCAGACCCGGGGCCGCATCACCGACCTGATCCAGTCGGGCCAGCTATTCCGCGACATCGGCCTTCCCGACTTCGACCCGGCGCGCGATCGCCTGATGCTTTGCGGCGGTCCGTCGGTCCTCGCCGACCTGAAGGCGCTGCTGCTTGCCCGCGGTTACCAGGAAGGCTCGGTCGCCAATCCGGGCGATTTCGTTCTTGAACGCGCGTTCGTCGAAACCTGAAGCGAGTCACCACCTAGGCTCGCGGCCGGACTGACCGCGAAGCCATGTCTTGCAGAGGTCCCCCCATCGGTCGCTTTCCGCGGGCGAAACGGCAATGTCACGAGATTGTCGCGAGTCGGGGTAATTAACCCACCTTGGCCTAGGGCCTGTCGTCATTTGAGCCAAATAACCGCAGCCACGAGATATACCGCCGCGAGAAAGTTTCGCGCGGTTTTTTCATAGCGTGTGGCGATGGCTCTGAACTGTTTGAGATCGGCGAAGAAATTTTCGATC
>JANXTX010000377.1 GCA_025352165.1 Caulobacteraceae bacterium
GTGAGAACGCCCACATCGGTAACTTCGTCGAGGTCAAGAACGTTACGGTCGGACCAGGCGCCAAGGCCAACCACCTCTCCTATCTCGGCGACGGCGCGGTCGGCGCCGGCGCCAACATCGGAGCGGGAACCATTTTCTGCAACTACGACGGCTTCGACAAGTTCAGGACCTATGTGGGGGAGGGGGCCTTCATCGGCTCCAACAGTGCTCTGGTTGCTCCCGTGACGATCGGCAACGGCGCCTACACAGGCTCCGGCTCGGTGATCACCAGTGACGTAACCGCCAACGCCCTGGCCGTCGGTCGCGGGTCACAGGTCGAAAAACCTGGCTGGGCCGAAGCCTTCCGCGCCCGTAAGCGCGCCGCGAAGGGTGTGAAATAGATATGAGTTCGTTGCTCGCCTGCCCCCTCCACCCCTTCGGGGTCCCCCTCCCCCGTAAAGAAACGGGGGAGGAACGCTTGCCTGATAAATCCTCCCCTGCGAAGCGGGGGAGGGGGACCCCGAAGGGGTGGAGGGGGCACGCGGCGCAAGGAACCTTCCGTCTAGTGATGAACCGCCAATCATGACCGCCGACGAACAAAAACGCGCCGCGGGCGAGGCGGCGGCGGAACTGGTCGAACCGGGCATGACCGTCGGCCTCGGCACCGGTTCGACCGCCGCCTGGTTCGTCAAGGCTCTGGCTGCGCGGAACCTGCCTGTGCGGGGCGTTCCCACGTCGGAGGCGACGGCGACGCTCGCGCGCTCGCTGGGGATCGAACTGATCGACCTCAATGATACCGGAACCCTCGATCTCACCGTCGACGGCGCCGATGAGATCGCGCCTGGCCTGGCGTTGATCAAAGGTGGGGGCGCGGCCTTGCTTCGTGAGAAGCTGGTGTGGGCCGGGTCGTATCGCTGCGTGGTGATCGCGGACGCCGGCAAGGTCCTGCCAAGGCTCGGCCGTTTCCCGTTGCCAATCGAAGTCGTCGCGTTCGGCCATAAGAGCACGGCTGCCCGCATCACCGCCCTGGCATGGACCACCGGTATCATTGCCGACCCTGTGCTTCGCACCAGCAACGGCGCGCCCGTGCGTACCGACGGCGGCAACCTTATCTACGACCTGCCGTGCGGGGCTATCGAGGATCCGGCGGCGCTGGCGGCGGCCCTCAATGACCTCACTGGCGTCGTCGACCACGGTCTCTTCCTCGGCCTCGCCGAACGAGCCCTGATCGGGACCGATCGCGGCGTCGTTACCCTCTATCCCTGAAGGAGGCCGACCTTGGCCGGATACGACTACGATCTGTTTGTCATCGGCGCCGGGTCGGGCGGCGTGCGGGCCGGCAGGCTTGCCGCCGCGACCGGAGCCAGGGTCGCGGTGGCGGAGGAATACCGCGTCGGCGGCACCTGCGTCATCCGCGGCTGCGTGCCCAAGAAATTCATGGTCTATGCCAGCGAATTCTCCGGCGCCTTCAAGGCGGCCAGGGGCTTCGGCTGGACCATCGGCGAGACCAGCTTCGATTGGGAAACATTCCTCGAAGCGAAGGATATCGAGATCGCCCGCCTGTCGGGCATCTATGTCACCAATCTCGAGAACGCCGGGGCCGACATCATCCTCTCTCGCGCCGAACTGAAGGACGCCCACACAGTCTGGCTGCCGGCCCAGAACCGCACCGTCACCGCCGACAAGATCCTCATCGCCACCGGCGGCAGGCCCACCGTCCCGCGGGGTCTTCCGGGTGTCGAGCTCGCCATCACTTCCAACGAGGCCTTTCACCTGCCGAAACTGCCGAAGCGCATCCTGGTCGTCGGCGGTGGTTATATCGCCGTTGAATTCGCCGGAATTTTCAATGGCCTGGGTGTGGAAACCACGCTGCTTTATCGTGGCCCCAACATCCTGCGCGGCTTCGACAATGATGTGCGGGCTCACCTGACAGGCGAACTTGAGAAGCGCGGCATCAAGGTCATTCTCAGTTGCCAGCATGCCTCGCTGGAAAAGTCCCCCACCGGAATCGTCAGCCACCTGACCAGCGGTCATGCCCACGAAACCGACGTGGTGATGTTCGCCACCGGCCGCGAGCCCTACACCCACGGGCTCGGTCTGGAGGCTGCCGGCGTTGCGCTGAATCCGCGAGGCGCGGTGATCGTCGACGATTTCTCGCGCACGAACGTCGAGAACATCTGGGCGGTGGGCGATGTGACTGACCGCATCAACCTCACGCCGGTCGCTATCCGCGAAGGCGCCGCGTTCGCGGAAACCGTGTTCCGAAACAATCCCATGAGCTTCGACCACGACACGGTCGCCAGCGCGGTGTTCTCTCAGCCGCCTGTGGGATCCGTCGGCCTCTCCGAAGCCGACGCGCGCCATGCCGGTCACAAGGTCGTGGTCTACCGCTCCGTGTTCCGGCCAATGAAAACCACCTTCTATGGCGGCGAGGAGCGCATGCTGATGAAGCTGGTCGTCGACGGCGAAACCCACCGCGTGCTCGGTTGCCACATCGTCGGACCCGACTCTCCGGAAATGATCCAGATGGCCGCCATCGCCATCAAACTCGGCGTCACCAAGCAGCAATGGGACCAGACCTGCGCCGTCCACCCGACCGCCGCCGAGGAACTGGTCACCATGCGCGAGCCCTATGTCGCGCCGGGAATGACCATGGGAGGCTGAAAATCCCTCCCTCCCCTTCTGGCTAGCGTCGGCACACATCTTTTTGTTGCCATAGGGAACGAATTGCGGGGTGCGCCCGGTTTCCTTCTCCCCTTGCGGGAGAAGGTGGCCCGAAGGGCCGGATGAGGGGTTTTCCACGATCTATCCGGGTATCGGAGACGGGCCAAACGGGAAAGTTAGCGCGCCCCCTCATCCGACCCGCTACGCGGGCCACCTTCTCCCGCAGGGGGAGAAGGACCCGTGAACACCGCAACCGATTGGGCGATCCGATTGGGCGATCACGGTGACAGTGCACTCAATTGACTCCACGTCCACACAGGCGCGGGCGATATGGTCGTTGTGTCCCAGAGTATTCCGCCAACTCCTTACTTCCGCAAATCCTCGATCCCCAGTTCCCGCCACATCCAGCGGAAATCGTAGGTCGCCATCGGGTCGGTGGGGTCCGGGCCGCGACCGGCATGGTTTTCCATGTCCTTAAGCCAGCTCGCCACCGTGGCGCGGCCCTTGGCGGAGCGGACGGCCTGCCTGGGCGTGACGTCGCCGAGCGCCGGTACGGCCTGATCGAGCACCGCTCTGTACTGCCTGTCCATCAACTCGTGGATCACCGGCGTCGCCACCTCGTTGGGTATCGCCGCCGACGGCGCCGTGGCGGCGTCGCGGGGTTCGGCGCGCAGCTGCTCGATGGTGCGGACCCGCGTCGTCGGCGGGCCGATCAGGTCTCCCAGTACATCCTTCAGCAGCGCCGCGCCCCGCGCCGCCCGCGCCGCTGAATTGGTCGACAGCGACAGGACCCGGGACTTGAGGGTGATGGAGCCCAGCACGACTTCGCCGTCGTGATTGAGCGCGTGCAGGCTCACGCCATGGGTGGACGCGCTCTTCAGGGGTGCGCCGGGCGATGCCGGTCCGACCCAGTTCCAGAACCGTTCGTTCTCCGCCCTCAGGGCATCGATGCGAGCCAGGGCCGCGGCGACGTCCTTGACCTTGACGCCCTTTGCCAGGGGAAAGCGAGCGTCGTGGAACAGGATGTCGTCGCCGTCGGCATTTCGCACGATCGGCTGGCGCTCGCCCCTCGCCCTGGGAATGACGTCCATCAACCATGCGGCGGTGAATATGTGGGCGGACGGCATGGCGGTTTCCTCGCTCGCCAAAGGCCCGCCGCGGCGCGTTTTTCGCCGGCCGCGGGACTTACTCAGAACACCCAGCAGACGGTCCGCCGCCTCGTTCGAGAACGGCAACATGCCTCCTGTCATCACCACGGTCCGTCCCACCGGCACGAGCCGCGCCGCGAGCTTGTCCCATGGCTTCAGACTTTGCGTCGCCATCCTCTCCGACACACTGACCGGCTCGCCCCCGCGGATCAGGTCGCGGGCGAGGAATGATTTTCCCGGCGTGATCTCGCTCACCTCATAAAGGCTCATCACCGAATGCCGGATCGCGCGGATATAGGCGCGGGACGACGACGTCTCCGTCCAGCCCCGCCGCTTGAGGTAGTCGTCGGCAGGATTGCTGTCGTCCGGCTCGAACTCCGCGCTGAGGAAATCCTCCAGTGCGCAGCCGAACAGGATGCCCATCCAATGATCGCCGACCAGGTCAGCGAGCGTCGTATCCTCCAACCCCAGAGTGTCCATGGCCGGGGTCAGGTGCTGGCTCATCGTCTCGCCGAACGCCTCGGCCCAGTCCTCGTCCCGCTCAAGGAACCTGATCAATTGATCCAGGTCGTTCGTCGCTTTCATGGCGGTCCCTCCGATGGCGGCGATCACCGCCCGTCGCGTCAAGCCGATCGGGGGCGGTATGTGTCTTTAAGGTTGTAGTGGCATTGGTAGTGTCAATAGATATCGGTGTAAGATTGCCTCATCGGCTTGCGACATGATACCGCGCTGTCGGAGCATCATCGCGGACCTACCTGCGGACTGTCCGAACCATGCCCGGAATCTTCCCGCGACCTCACCGTCGCCTGTACGGTTTCTACGGCCATTCAGCGGCCAGAAGCTCAGCCCTGCGCTGGTGCATCGATCGAAGTCGACCCTTGACAAAACCAAGTATATATTGCATTATGAAAACTTAATTTGTCCTCTTGGTCCGCTCGCCCATGATCCAGTTCGCCGCCGGGCATCGTTGTCGCCCGATCCACCGTATTTAACGGTGAATTAACGGTGGATCCGCCGTCGTCTTTGCCTTTCCACCCTATCTCGGCTAAGCACCGCACCCTCTCAAACAGGCTCCCGACAATGACTGAGCGGTGGACGCCGGCTTCCTGGA
>JANXTX010000280.1 GCA_025352165.1 Caulobacteraceae bacterium
GATATGCGGGCTTCCTCGCGCGCGCGGGTCAGGCCGACATAGGCCAGCCGGCGTTCCTCCTCCAGGCCCTTCTCGCCGCTCTCGTCCATGCTGCGCTGGCTGGGGAACACGCCTTCCTCCCAGCCGGGCAGGAACACCAGCGGAAATTCCAGGCCCTTGGCGGCGTGCAGGGTCATGATCTGCACGCTGTCCGCCGCGCCGCCGCGATCCAGATCCATCACCAGCGAGACGTGTTCCAGATACGACTGCAGGGTGTCGAACGCGCCCATCGACTGCACCAGTTCCTTCAGATTCTCCAGGCGCGTCTGGCTGGTCGGTCCCTTGTCCAGGCGAAGGGCGTCGATATAGCCGCTCTCCTCCAGCACCGTTTCGGTCAGCCGGGCGTGGGGCAGGGTGTCGACCTGCGCGCGCCAGCGGTCGAGGTCGCGGATGAAATTGGCCAGGCTGGTGCGCGCCCGCCCGGTCAGCTCGTCGCTCAGGGCCAGGTCGCGCGCGGCGGCGATGGCGGAAACGCCATGCAGGCGGGCCAGCGTCAGCAGCTTCTGCACCGTGGAATCGCCGATGCCGCGCCGGGGCGTGTTGACGATGCGCTCGAACGCCAGGTCGTCGTCCGGCGACTGGATCAGCCGCAGATAGGCGTGGGCGTCGCGGATCTCGGCGCGTTCAAAAAACCTGGGGCCGCCGACCACCGTGTAGGGAATCTGCAGCATGACGAAGCGCTCTTCGAACACCCGCATCTGGAACGACGCGCGCACCAGGATGGCGATCTCGGCATAGCGGCGGCCCTTCTTCCAGCGCTCGATGTCCTCGGCGATCAGCCGCGACTCCGCCTCGCCGTCCCATACGCCGCGCACCTTCACCTTCGCGCCGCCCTGCGCCTCCGTCCACAGCGTCTTGCCCAGCCGCGCGCGGTTGGCCGAGATCAGCCCCGACGCGGCCGCCAGTATGTGCTCGGTCGATCGATAGTTGCGCTCCAGCCGGATGACCTTGGCCCCCGGAAAATCGCGCTCGAACCGCAGGATGTTGTCGACCTCCGCCCCGCGCCAGCCATAGATCGACTGGTCGTCGTCGCCGACGCAGCAGACATTCGAGCGCTTCTGCGCCAGCAGGCGCAGCCACAGGTACTGCGCGACATTGGTGTCCTGATACTCGTCGACCAGCAGATAGCGGAACCGCTCGTGCAGATCGGCCAGCACGTCCGGGTGTTTGGTGAACAACGTCAGGTTATGCAGCAGCAAATCGCCGAAATCGCAGGCGTTCAGCACTCTCAGGCGATCCTGATACATCGCATACAGCGCCGCGCCGCGGTTGTTGGCGAAATGCGCGCCCTCCGCCGGCGGCACCTTGTCGGGCGTCCAGCCGCGGTTCTTCCAGTGATCGATCAGCCCGGCCAGATGCTTGGGCGTCCAGCGCTTGGCGTCGATGTTCTCCGCCTCCAGCAGCTGCTTGATCAGCCGTTCCTGGTCGTCGTTGTCGATGATCGTATAGCTGGATTTCAGGCCGACCAACTCGGCGTGCCGGCGCAGGATCTGCGCGGCGATCGAGTGGAACGTGCCCAGCCAGCGCAACCCCTCCGCCTCCGGCCCGATGATCTCGGTGATGCGGTGGCGCATCTCGCGCGCCGCCTTGTTGGTAAACGTCACCACCAGCAGATGCCACGGCCGCGCCTTGCCGGTGGCCAGGATGTGCGCAAGCCGCGTGGTCAGCACCCGCGTCTTGCCCGTCCCCGCCCCCGCCAGCACCAGCACCGGCCCCTCGGTCGTCTCCACCGCCGCCCGCTGCTCGGGATTGAGCCCGGCCATATAGTCCGGCCCCTTGACGCGGGCGATGTCGGAAATGCGCGGCGGCGATGGGTCGGACACAGTATATCTCTACGGAGAGTCGGGCCGCACAGTGTAGCACGCCCAGACCGGATCAACCGCCTCCCCAAACCCCTTCTTCCTCCCTCCCCTTATGGGGAGGGACAGGCCGAAGGCCAGGGTGGGGAACGGTGGGGCCGCGCTGACCTGGGAGTTTGGCGGCAGCTTCACCGTTCCCCACCCGTCTTCTCGCAAGGGCTCGAAGCCACCCTCCCCATAAAGGGGAGGGAGGAGTCAGCCCCCCTTGGCGAATTCCAGCGCCGCCAGTCGGCAGGCCGAGGCCAGCGGGCGTCCCGCGCGTCCGTCATCGATCTCCGCGATCAGCGCCGCCAGACTCAGCCCCCGCGACTTCGCCAACGCCTCAAGCTGCGTCCAGAATTCCGGCTCCAGCGCCAGTGACGTTGCGTGGCCGTGCAGGCTGATCGATCGCTTGCGCAGGAACGCGGGCTTCACTCCGGGTCGCGCTTGGCGCCCTCGACGGTCACCGCCAGTTTCGCGGCTTCGCTGGCCGCGGCGACTTTCTCAGCCCGCGTGCGACCGTAGCGGATGCGGTTCTCCCTGGCGATCGACCGTGCAAGCGTCCGGGCTTTCGCCTTGCGCACCCGGCTCAGGCTGATGATCTCGGCCACGATGTCTTAGCGAACGGCGCCGCAGAACCGCTGGATGCGCGTGCAGGCATCCTCCAGCAGGGCAGGGGCGGTGGCATAGCTGATGCGGAAGAACGGCGAGAGGCCGAACGCCTCGCCGAACACCACCGACACGCCCTCGGCGTCGAGAAGTTCGGTGGCGAAGTCGGCGTCATTGCCGATGACCTTGCCGCTCGGCGCGGTCTTGCCGATCAGGCCGGCGCAGGACGGGAAGACATAGAACGCGCCCTCCGGCGTCGGACAATGCAGACCCTTCGCCTGGTTGAGCATCGAGACCACCAGATCGCGGCGCACCTCGAACGCCTTGGCGCGCGGCTTGATGAAATCCTGCGGGCCGTTCAGCGCCTCGACCGCCGCCCATTGCGAGATCGACGACGGGTTCGACGTCGTCTGGCTGATCACCTTGCGCATCGCCGCGATCAGCGGCTCCGGCCCGCCGGCATAGCCGATCCGCCAGCCGGTCATCGCATAGGCCTTGGATACCCCGTTCATGGTCAGGGTGCGGTCGTAAAGCTTCGGCTCGACCTGGGCGATGGTGGTGAACTCGAAATCACCGAACACCAGGTGCTCGTACATGTCGTCGGTCAGGATCCACACCTGTGGATGCCGCAGCAGCACCTCCGCCAGCGCGGCCAGTTCGGCCCGGGTGTACGCGGCGCCTGACGGGTTCGACGGCGAGTTGAGAATCAGCCAGCGCGTGCGCGGCGTGATCGCCGCCTCCAGGTCGGCCGGCTGCAGCTTGAACCCGGCCTCCGCCGTGGTCGGCGCGAACACCGGCGCCCCGCCCGCCAGCAGCACCATGTCGGGATAGCTGACCCAGTAGGGCGCGGGAATCACCACCTCGTCGCCCGGGTTCAGGGTGGCGACCATGGCGTTGAAAATCACCGGCTTGCCGCCGGGCGAGACATTGATCTGCGCCGGTGTGTACTCCAGGCCGTTCTCCCGCCGGAACTTGCCGCAGATCGCCGCCTTGAGTTCCGGTATGCCGTCGACGTCCGTGTACTTGGTCTTGCCCTCGCGGATGGCCTTAATGGCCGCTTCCTTGATGTTGTCGGGCGTGTCGAAGTCCGGCTCGCCCGCATCGAGTGAGACGATGTCGCGGCCGGCCGCGCGCAGCGCCCGCGCCCGCGCGCTCGCCGCCACGGTCGCCGCCGGCTTGACGCGGCTCAGGGTGACGGACTGGGAGAACATCGGCGGGACTCGAATCTGGAATTGAACGGCGCCGCTTCATAATGTCCTAAGCCCCCGCACGCAACGCGCCGCGCGTCCGACGGCA
>JANXTX010000415.1 GCA_025352165.1 Caulobacteraceae bacterium
AGCGGGGGTTTCTTCGCCACTTGTTCACCATGTCCTGGCGATCAAGCTGCAACAGGGGGGCTCCTATGAGGAAGCGATCGTCGAGGCCGGCCTGGGACTAAGGCTCAACCCGCAAGACGCCGGCCTGACGACCACCGTTGGCTTTTGCCTGCTCGAACTTGGTCGCCGGCAAGAGGCGGCGCAGGTCTTTGGCGAAGCATTGAAACTTGACCCGACTTCCAGCGAGGCCAGCTATGGGTATGGATGGGCAGCGGAACGGCTTGGGGCGTTGGAAGCTGCGGAATCAGGCTTCAAACGGGCCTTGAGTCTGGACCCGGGTCATGCCGACGCCATGGCGGGGCTATCAGGCCTCGCGGCGAGGCGACGCGATTGGGACGAAGCGCAGCGATATGCCGAGCAATCGATCGCGATCGATCCGGAACAGATGGATGCCCAACTGAATCTCGCACGTGTCGACCTGGGCAGGTCGAACTTTGACGCGGCAATAATTTGTTTGCAGGCGATAATCGCCTTACCCACTCTCAAGCCTCTCGCGCGCGCCAATGCACGGCTAATGCTAGGTGATGCGCTGGATGGGGCAAAGCGTTTCCATGAAGCCTTTCAGGCCTATTCGGAAGGGAAATCCGAATTGCGCGAACTGTACGCAGGCGAGTTCGCGCAGGATGGAGTGCCGACAGCGACCGACTCCCTGCGCAGAATTCTTGCGGAATTCACCGGGTCACCTCGGGAGAACTGGTCACGCTCAGCCGGCCCCTCTTCGCGTGGCGAACATCGAGGTCACGCATTCCTGCTTGGATTTCCCCGTTCCGGTACGACATTGCTCGAGCAGGTGCTAGAAACCCACCCCGATGTGGCGACACTTGGCGAACGGCCGGTCATGATAGACGCGGAGGCAGAATTTCTTACTGAACCGGGCGGTGTGAGACGTCTTGCGGATGTGGTGAGTGGATTGCTGGAGCCTTATCGCCAATCATACTGGCGAAGGGTGCGGGAGTTCGGGATCGATCCCCGCGGCAAGGTGTTTGTGGACAAACATCCTCTTGGCACCATTCGGCTTCCTCTGATCGCAAAAGTATTCCCCAACTCAAAAATAATCTTTGCCATACGTGATCCCCGGGATGTCGTGCTTAGTTGCATCCGTCGCGGATTCAACATGAACTCATCAATGTACGAGTTTACAGGCTTGGAGCGAGCAGCGAAATACTACAGTGCGGTGATGAACGCAGGCGAGGCGTATCTGGAGACGCTTGATCTCGATGTATTGAAGGTTAGGTATGAAGATATCGTGGCCGATTTCGACGGATTCACCGGACAACTATGTGATTTCCTCGAAATAGACCGGACCGAGGGGCTTAGGGAATTTGCCGCTACCGCACGAAACCGGATGATAGGAACCCCCAGCAGTGTCCAGGTCGGGCGCGGACTCTACGAGGAAGGCGTCGATCAGTGGCGTCATTATGACTTCGCACTTTCAGCGGTCGAGCCGATCTTAAGCCCATGGATCGAGCGTTTCGGGTACTCTAAAGTCTAGTGTGAGAGTCGATCGATGACCACCGACGTTGGCCCATCAGCGCAAAAGAGGCAGATTTCAATCGTCGAGGCAGTCACTCAGGCGATCAGGGGCGGAGACATGGCCACCGCGAAGAATCTCGCACGTCGCGGACTTTCAGCAGGTGTCGAACACCCTCTCCTGCTGAACATCAGAGCCCTGAGCCATGAGGATGAGGGTCGCCTTGAAGACGCGCTGGCGGATCTGCGCAGGGCGCACATATTGGCGCCACAGGACTTCTCGATTCTGAACGCGTGCGGACTATGCCTGGCGCGGTTGTCTCGGCTGGATGAGGCCGTTGAATGCCTTGACCGCGCCCTTGCGATCAATCCCAACTTCGGGCCCGCCTGGTACAATCGAGGCTGGACCCTCGAACGGCTCGGCGAGACCGCCAATGCGTCGGAAGCCTATTTGAAATCGGTGGAGATCAACCCTGACAACGCCCAGGGCTGGGCGAACCTGGCCCATCTGGCCGCCCGACGAGGCGACGGCCCAGAAACAAGACGATTGGCAGAGGCGACGCTGGCGCTGCAACCTGGCCATCCCACAGCAATTCTGGCGCTGGCGGCTGTGGAATTGGCAACCCCTGAGGTCGCGGAGTCGCGTCTCCGCGGGTTGCTCGCTCAAACCGCCTTGACCGCCTATGATCGGGCGCTGGCTCTTGGACAACTGGCGGATGTGCTGGACGCTGCCGATCGTCCTTCCGAGGCCTTCGCCGCCTACAGCCAAAGCAATGCTGCATTCCGGTCGCTAGCCTCGTCGCGCTTCGAAGCGCCCGGCCAACGAACGATGGCAGACACTTTAAACTGGCTGATCTCCTGGGCCGAATCTCTGACCCGTGAAAGCTGGATTGTAGACTCCGACGCGCCGCGATCGCCCTGCCCCTGCGCAACGCATGTGTTTATGATCGGGTTTCCACGATCAGGCACGACGCTCGCCGAAAGCGTGCTGACGCGTCACCCCGACATCATCTCACTTGAAGAAAAGAATACGTTCGACGCCGCAGTCCTGGATTTCCTGCGCGATAGAAGCACGGCGTCCCGGCTTGCGGCCATGGGTGACCGGGGGCTCGAATTCTACCGGGATGACTATTGGAACAGGGTCAGGTCCTTCGGTGCAGACCCGTCCGGAAAGATTTTCATCGATAAGCACCCATTCAACACGTTGAAAATAGCTTTGATTTACAAGCTTTTCCCGGCGGCGAAGATCATATTTTGCGTACGCGACCCCCGGGATGTTGTCCTCAGCTGCTTCCGCCGGCGTTTTGATCTGAACTCTTCCATGTATGAGTTCCTTGACCTTCCCCGCACCGCCAGACTCTATGATCGCACAATGCATCTGGCGACTGTGTTCAGGGGAATCCAGAAGTTCGATGAACACAGGTTGGTCTACGAGAAACTCGTGCAGAACTTCGAGGCGGAAGCCAAATCCATGTGCGATTTCATTGGCGCTGACTGGAGCCCCGACCTGATCAACTTCTCCTCCCGCGCCAAGGGAGGCGGCGTAGCCAGCGCAAGTTCAGCCCAGATTGCGCGCGGGCTTTATCAGGATGGCATCGGCCATTGGAAGCGTTACCGGGAACAACTTGCTCCAGCGATGGACACACTGCGCCCATGGATCGAGCGGTTCGGCTATGCCCTTGACTGAAAGAAGAGTTCTCGCCCCGGGCGAATCCGCTGACGCGCGCTTGCCGGCCCGCGGTCTTTGCGCATGCTGTAGTCTGAAGCTTCTGCCGTGACCGAAGAAGCCACGTCCTCCCAGTTTCACCACGTCGCCTCGCCAGTTCGGCTTAGGAGGGGGCGGTGATTTTTGCGGACGCCCGCGACACTCTCGAGAGAGTCCTGGCTCCTCTTTCGCTTGGCGAGTTTCTGGATGAAATATTATTGGGAGGCGTTGTCAAAGCCCCAGGTGATGCAGGTTGTGAACGCGCCCGACTGCTGGGTGAGGATCCGCAGCGTCTGCTGCTTGAGCAATTTGACTACCTGGCTCCGCGGATAACCTGTCACGGCGCGGAACCGCTGGGCCCCCCTCCCGCCATAGAACGCGTGGCTGACGTTGAAGAATTCAAGGCGAAAATCGAAGCATTCCACAGCCTTGGATACACGGTTCGACTACCAGATCTGCGGGCGATCGCACCGGGCATTGATGCTTTTTCCCGAGCCCTGGAATTCTTTCTCCACAAACCTGTCGAGGCGGCGGCAGTATTCTGGAGCCGGGGCGACGCAAAGGCTCCGATCCACTATGATGAATACGATCTCATCGTCATCCAGATCGAAGGCGCCAAGCGCTGGTTCATTTCCGATGCCCCATCCCCGCTGCCGAATACATGGAAGGGGCTCGCGGAGGAACCGCCTGTACTCGATCGACATTCGGTTATCGATGTCGGCCCAGGCGACCTGCTATTCATTCCGCGAGGCACACCACATAGGGTCGATGCTCTGGCGACGTCGATCCACATTTCGATCGGCTTCGTGCCGCTGACCGTGCGGGACGCCATCATAGCCTCACTCGACCACCTCAGTGATCTGGACATATCGCTCAGGGAAACTGTGGACAGTCGCCACGCATTTTCCGTTCGGAAAAATGACTTTGGTGATCTGGGACGAAGTATCCGAAGTGGGGTGTCTTCGCTCGCCGCTCATTGCGGGTCGGACGCTTTCATCGCTCAGGCCCTGCAGCGGCGATCCTCGCGGGTGATCAGCGACCTCGACAAGCTCGCTGCCACAAGGCCATTGCCGAACGTCTCGATCGATACGCGAGTCCGGCACGGCTCGGGCGCCATCTGCCATTTGATCTCGAACGCGCAAATGATCGATTTCAGCTATCCCGGCGGGCATATCTATATTCATCGAGGCGCGGAGGAGAGCGTGACTTTTATCGCCGAGACACCTGAATTCAGGATCCGCGATATACCCGGCATGGTCGGCGACGACGTGCGAATTGCACTGGCCGGACGATTTATTTCCGCGGGATTTCTCGTCGTAGCCGCGGATGGATGATGCGCCGGACACCTCGGACATGACCCTTCAGAACAAACTCCCGGAACTTTCCGAACTCATCAACAGCGCCGATGGCGCGATGGCCCGGGGTGACGCCAGATCGGCCCGGGATGGCTTTCTGCGGGTGACAGGTATCGCCCCAGACCGGCTTGAGCCCTGGCTCGGCCTGGCGGCCTGTCAGCGTGCGTTGGGGGATTTGGGCGGGGCGCTGCAAGCCGTTCAGGGGGCCCTGACAGTTGACCCAAGGTGCTTTCCCGCGCTGTTGATGAAGGGATCACTCCTGGAGGCTGCAGGCGAGGCAAGGCCGGCGGCCATAGCTTATGGGATAGCCCTCAAGGTGGCGCCAAAATCAGAATCGCTGGCCGAACCCATGCGGCGCGCGATCGCGCGCGCCACGCAGATGCATGACGCGTACATGGCCCAGATGGCCGAAAGTCTGAGGGCGGCTGTCGGCGCGCAAGTGGGAGCGCGCTCGACAGCGGAAAGTCAGCGTGTCGAGACCTTCATCGAAGTGATCGCCGGTCGTCGCAAGATCTACCCGCAGGAGCCCGTCCAGTTTCACTACCCTGGGATGCCGACGATCGAATTCTATGATCGGGATGCCTTTCCGTGGTTGGAAGAACTTGAGGTGCGCACCAACGAAATTCGCGCCGAAGCTCTCGCGGTGTGGCGCGATCGGACTGATGATCTCGTTCCCTACGTAGACTACCCCGACGGCCTGCCTCTCGATCAATGGGAGCAACTCAATCGGTCCCTCGACTGGAGCGCCTTTCATCTGTTTCGGGACGGCAAGCCGGTCGAGGCAAATTGCAGGCGGTGTCCGGCGACCGCCGAGGCCATCAAACTCATCGATCAGCCGCGCGTACCCGGACGTTCGCCTGCCGCGATGTTTTCAATCCTTAAGCCCAGGACCCGAATTCCACCGCACACCGGCATCGCCAATACCCGGCTGGTACTGCATCTGCCGCTGGTCGTTCCCGAAGGATGCGGCTTTCGCGTTGGTGGCGAAACGCGGAAATGGCGCGACGGGGAAGCCTGGGTCTTTGACGACACCATCGAGCATGAAGCGTGGAACGATAGCGACCTGCCGAGATCCATTCTTATCTGCGATGTCTGGAGCCCCAGCCTGTCGGCAAATGAGCGCGAGTTGATTTCACACCTCATGGGTGAGTTCGATCGCTTCAACGGCATGCAGACCGTAAGCGCCGGCCTATAGTAAGCACGCAAGAAGCCTGGAAAGACGTCTATGAAATCCATCGTGTCGCCTGCCGCAGAAGCCCGCCTCGCGACAGCTGAAAGCCACCTTCGCGCCGGCAGAGTGGGGCAGGCG
>JANXTX010000035.1 GCA_025352165.1 Caulobacteraceae bacterium
TCAGATGCTTTGTCGCGACGACATCCCAATGCGCCGGCAACTCACCCAGCCATTCCACGCCGGAGTCTTTCATCGGCGCGATCGGGTCGAGGCCCTTGGTGACGGCGTGGGAGATGACGGCTTGCCGCTTCTCCTTCAACAACTCGATGAGCCGTCGCTGCTCCTCCACCAACGCATCGATCTTGCCAGTCTCGCGGTCGAGGAAGGTGGCGATTGCATCCTGCTCAGAATGGGACGGACAAGGCAGTACGAAGTTGTTGAATTCATCTGTTGGTAATCGCCACCTTCCAAGCTGCGAAGATCCTTGCCCAAACGGGAAGAAAATCTTCTTTTGATAGCACATCTGGAAGACGTACAGAAAATATGCCGGGCAAATCGAAATCTTATCTCTTAAAGAAAATACCCGATAGTCCGGGCTAGTGACGCCAAAATACTTGGAAATGTCAATGTATCCGGTCAGCAAATCCATGTGATTCATTGCAAAATCACCGGGATAGACAAATTGGTATTTGCCATAATCCATCGATAGCTGACCGTCGTTGCTTTCCGTATCTCTAATTTTTATCCCGCGTTGCGTGATGGAGAGAACATCGTAGCCTTCTTCGCCAGCGATGCGCTTCCTGATCTCAAAGAGACGGCGAACGCGTACGATGTTCCAGTGACTCGGTACGTCGCCGATCCATGCGGCTTCGCTCCGAACGTAACTGGGATATGTAGAAAAACTCACCCGTCCTCCCCCACCATGCTCAACCGATAGAACTCCGCCAGCTTCGCCCGCAGCATCTCCTTGTCCGGCAGCTGCGTCTGGTATTGCGCCACCAGGGCGGGTGAGAGGGTGCGGCTGAGGGCGTATTCGACCACCTCGTCGTCCTTGCTGGCGCAGAGCAGCAGGCCGATAGCCGGGTTCTCGTGCGGCTTGCGGCCCTCGCGGTCCAGGGCTTCCAGATAGAAGCTGAGTTTGCCGAGATATTCCGGCTCGAACCGGCCGACCTTCAGCTCGATCGCCACCAGGGCGTTGAGGGCGCGGTGGAAGAACAACAGGTCCAGGGCAAAGTCCCTGCCGCCGACCTGGAGGGGATATTGCGAGCCGACGAAACAGAAGTCGCGGCCCAGCTCGATGAGGAAGTTCCGCAGCTCGCGGACCAGACCCAGGTGCAGGTCCGCCTCCGCATGGTCAGCTGGCAGTGCGAGAAATTCGACGAAATAGGCGTCTCTGAATACACTTTGCGCCGCCTTGTGCATTTGCGTCACCGCCGGTGACACCTTTGGCGCATGGAGGACGGTTCGCTCGAACAGGGCGGCCTTGAATTGCCGCTCCAGTTCGCGCTTGCCCCAGTTTTCCGTGATGGCTGCGCGGATGTAGAATTCCCGCTCTTCCGGTCGCCGGCTTTGGCTCAGGATGATCAGATGGTGGGTCCAGGGCAATTGTGTCACCAGTGGCGACACAATTTCATCACCTTGATAAGCCTCATGAAATTGGCGCATGCGGAAGAGATTGCGGCGAGTGAAACCGCGAAGGCCTGGCTGGCTTCGCGCGATGTGATCGGCAAGCTGCGAGACGACGCCATCGCCCCACTCGGCGCTGGCGAGCTTGCGGCTGATGTACTCACCGATCCGCCAATAGAGTTCGATCAACGTCGTGTTGACGGACTGGTAGGCGCGCCGCCGCGCGGCGGCGATAAGCTGTTCGACCTCGGCGAAAGCGTCCTGAAACGCGGGGACGCTCACCCCGCCAGACCCTCGATCATCGCCTTGATGCGGTCGGTGACCTTCAACAGGTCTGCGTCGATTTCCGCCAGATCGCGCGGCGGTTCGAAGACATAGAAGTGCCGGTTGAACGGGATTTCGTAGCCGACCCTGGTCTTGTCGCGGTCGATCCAGGCGTCGGGCGCGTGCGGCAGCACTTCGCGCTTGAAATAGGCGTCGACGTCTTCCGAAAGCGGCACGTTCTCTGTGTCGCGCAGGGCGCTGTCCGGCTGCAGCTTGCCCTTTTTCGAGCCGCGTTCGCCGACGACGACGCGCCCCTTCTCGTCGCGCAGGGGCCGCTCGACGGTGATGGTGCGATAGCCGAACGCGGCGTTGGCGAAGATGCGTGAGAGGGGCGCCAGCTTGACCTTGCCGCCATCCGGCGCGGCCGGTGGCGTTTCGTCCTCCAGGACCACGATGCGCTGCGTCTCCTTGCCGTCGGCGTCGAACACCGTGGCGACCTGAGCTTCCTGGAAGGCGCCGAACAAGCGGGTGATCTGCGCGATGTGATCGTCCGACAGCTCCTTGCGCTTGGAGCCGAGGCTCTTGCGCATCTTGCGCCAGAAACCGCTGGCGTCGATCAACTGCACCCAACCCTTGCGGTTGGCGGGCTTTCGGTTGGAGACAATCCAGACATAGGTCGAAATGCCGGTGTTGTAGAACATGTCGGTCGGCAGGCCGATGATCGCCTCGACCAGATCGTTTTCCAGCAGATAGCGGCGGATCTCGCTTTCGCCGCTGCCCGCGCCGCCGGTGAACAGCGGCGAGCCGTTGAGAACGATGCCGAACCTGCTGCCGCCGTCCACGGCCGGGCGCATCTTCGAGAGCAGGTGCATCAGGAAAAGCAGGCTGCCGTCCGACACGCGCGGCAGGCCGGGACCGAAGCGACCGTTGAAGCCCTGGCTGTCGTGCTCCTTGCGGACCTCCTTTTCGACCTTCTTCCATTCGACGCCGAACGGCGGATTGGAGAGCATGTAGTCGAACTTGCGGTGGGCATGGCCGTCGTCCGACAGGGTGTTGCCGGCGATGATGTTGGCGACGTCCTGGCCCTTGATCAGCATGTCCGCCTTGCAGATGGCATAGGACTCGTCGTTCAGTTCCTGGCCGTACATGGTCAGGCGCGCGTCGGGGTTCTGCGCCGCCAGGTGCTCGCCCGCCACCGACAGCATGCCGCCGGTGCCGGCGGTGGGGTCGTAGATAGTGCGCACGACGCCAGGCTTCGACAGCACATCGTCGTCCTCGACGAAGATCAGATTGACCATCAGCCGAATGACTTCGCGCGGGGTGAAATGTTCCCCAGCCGTCTCGTTGGAGATTTCAGCGAACTTGCGGATCAGCTCCTCGAACGCGAGGCCCATGTCGTGGTTGTCGACGGCGGCGGGGCTGAGGTCGATGCGGGCGAACTTCTCGGTCACCTGGTAGAGCAGCCCGCACTTGGCGAGGCGATCGACCTGGGTCTGGAACTCGAACCGCTCGAAGATGTCGCGCGCGGCGGGGGAAAATCCCTGGATGTAGGCGAAGAGGTTTTCGCGGATGTGGTCCTGATCACCCATCAGGCGGGCCATGTCCAAGGGTGAGGTATTGTAGAAACTCTGGCCGGCCTTACGCAGGAGGAACGGCTCGGGGTTGAGGCCGGCTGTCGTCTTGTCGGCGTGTTCGGCCAGCACGGCGGCCTTCGTCGCCGCGAGCACGCAGTCGAGGCGACGCAGCACGGTGAAGGGCAGGATGACCTTGCCATACTCCGACTGCTTGTAGTCTCCCCGCAGGAGGTCGGCGACGGACCAGATGAAGGAGGATAGGGTTTGGTGATTCATGGAGTCCCCAGACAGTTGGCGGTCAGTATGACCCGACGAGCGGCTTCGGCAAAGGCAGGCTGAAATGATCGGCCTTAGGCATATGAAGGCCAAGTTGCGACAACCTCGGACGCAACCCCGGTACCAGACACGGCGGCTTCCGAAAGAAAAACGGGTCGGTGTGAACTTACAGCCCAGGTTTTCGGGGCCGTTCCGTAGGCTAAATCAACCTGAACTTTTTCTGCGCGCCATCCACTCGGCGCGTTCGTCCGCAGCCTTCGCGTCGGCTTCACACGCTACAGCCCTCGCCAACTGTCCGGCCGCGCGGTAACGCCGCGCCTCATCTTTCAATCCAATCGCAAGTCTTGACCAGTCTTGCTCCAACCAATCTGGTCTCGTTTGAATTTCCCCGGGCTCAATGCGACATTCGGCAACAACCCACTCCTCTAACTCCCAGCTATCCACGCCCTGTGGCACCCGTTTCACTTTCGACACGAATGAAATAATTTCTTCGTTGAGCGAAAATATACCCCGATCAGTTGAGAACCCGAAAATTCGGCCACTCGTGTTTCACGCGAAGGCGCGAAGGCGCGAAGGTGGCTTAGCTGATTACCGACGATCGACTCGCGTATGTCACGCGGGCTTCGCGGTCTTCGCGCCTTCGCGTTGAATCTTCTCGCTCAAAGCGGCAATTCCCCCGTCGAGGTCCGTTCCCCTAATTCGGGTTCAAAGGTGGTCCGAGTATATCTTACCGGGAAGCTCGCCAAGCTGCTTTTTGAGGTCTCTGTCTTTCATTGCTCCAACCTCAGCAGGACGGAATCCCATGATAAAACGCGAAACGGCGTTGACGTCGCCTGAGTATAGCAGAGGTGACGATTGGGGGCAGAGATCGAGTAGGGGCGATGGTTTCGAGCTGGTTCATTCGATCTGTCCGAATAACCGGGCGAGGATGGCGTTCAAGGTTTCAACAATCACAAAATGCCTCTTGGGGACAAGTCGATGCCAGGGTCGATCAGCTTACTTGCCCGCCGCACGTGGCCGATGTCGGGCGCTGGGGCGCAACCTGCCATACTTGCTGGTGCGGCTATGATCCAAACAGACAAAAAAAGCCTGGACCCTCGCTTTCGCGAGGGAGAGCGGTGGTGGGTGCAGAAGATCGAGGAAAAACCACCTGCAATCAACGGGCGTCATAGGACGCTTCTGAGATCGGTCTTTCGAAAATCGTCGCCGACAAAAAGCAGCGGGCAGTCCCGCGACGCAGCCAGTTCATAGGCGAAACAGTCTCCGAAATTAAGGTTCGCGGGATGCAGGCCCTTCCCCCAACACGCGTAGGCGGCCGCAACGCGATGCGCAGATGCCGGCGTCAGGCTGACGATCTCGATTCCCAACCCCTCGACAATCTGGCTCAGTTCGGCCGCGAGATTGCGTCTTCCCGCGACGATCAGACTTTCCGAAAACGTCCCGGCGGACATCAGTAGCCGATCGCTTGTCTCAAGCGCTCGGGCGCAGTCGTCGGCCTTGGGCTCATTCAGAACGATCGCCATCAGCGCCGAGGTGTCGACGACGATCATCCTGGCAGGCCATCGTCATCGTACAGGAAGTCCTGGCTGCGCGCCGCGTCCGGGCAAGGTGCGACTTTCTCGGCGGCGGATCTGCGGACGGCTTCGAGAACCCGCCGCCGGGCGATCCGATCCGTGGCCTGCCTGATGGGCATGAGGCGAGCCACCGCATGCCCGTGCCGGGTCAGAATGATCTCGTCCCCGGCTTCGGCGCGCCGCACCAGATCCGTGAGCTGGGCTTTCGCGTCTGTAACAGATACTTCCATGGGCGGAGCTCCTGAAACGGTCCAAAGTTTGGACTATTTTTTCATCCCATATGGACTATCAATTAGTCTATTTCAACACAACTGACACCCTGAGGGGCAGAGGCGTGGATCGGCGTCGCGCGGTAGCGCACGGGGGGTCTTCGCGATGAAGCAAGGCACCAAACAAAAAAAGCCTGGACCCTCGCTTTCGCGAGGGAGAGCGGGGCTGGGGATGCGGCGGATGTTCAGTTAAAGGCGCCGGCCCCCGGAGGAGCCGGCGCGTAGTGATCAGGCCAGGTCGAAGCGATCCAGGTTCATGACCTTGGTCCAGGCGGCGACGAAGTCATGGACGAACTTCGGTTGGGCGTCGGCGCTTGCGTAGACTTCTGCGAGGGCCCGGAGCTGGGAGTTGGAGCCGAAGACGAGGTCGACGATCGTGCCGGTCCATCTGAGTTCACCGGTCTTACGGTCGCGGCCTTCAAGGACGCCCTCGGCGGTAGCCGATTTCTGCCAGACCGTGGCCACGTCGAGCAGGTTGACGAAGACATCATTGGTCAGCGTTCCGGGACGAGCGGTGAAGACGCCATGGGCCACCTGACCTTGGCTAACACCGAGGGCGCGGAGCCCACCGACCAGGACGGTCATCTGCGGTGCGGTCAGCGTCAGCAGGTTGGCCTTGTCGATCAGCAATTCGGCCGGTGGGGCGTCGACTCCGGCACGCATATAGTTGCGGAAGCCGTCGGCGACTGGTTCGAGGGGCGCGAAGGAATGCGCGTCGGTCTGCTCCTGCGTGGCGTCCGTGCGGCCCGGGGTGAAGGGGACGGTGACGTCGCAGCCGGCTTTTCGGGCCGCCTCCTCGATCGCCGCGCAACCACCCAGGACGATCAGGTCGGCCAGGGATATCCTCTTGCGGCCAGGCTGCGTGTTGTTGAACGCGGACCGGATTGATTCGAGTTCTTGGAGCACCGTGCCGAGTTCAGCGGGCTGATTGACCTCCCAGTCCTTTTGCGGAGCGAGGCGGATGCGGGCGCCGTTGGCGCCGCCGCGCTTGTCGCCGCCACGGAAGGTCGAGGCCGAGGCCCAGGCGGTGGCGACCAACTGGCTGACGGTGAGGCCGGAGTCTAGGAGCTTCGCCTTCAGCGCCGCGATGTCAGCCGCATCGACCAGTTCGTGATCCAGGGCGGGAACCGGGTCCTGCCAGATCAGGTGTTCGTTCGGAACCAGCGGGCCGAGGTAGCGGGCCACGGGGCCCATGTCGCGGTGGGTCAGCTTGAACCATGCGCGGGCGAAGGCGTCGGCGAACTGGTCAGGATGCTCGAGGAAGCGGCGGGAAATCTTCTCGTAGGCCGGGTCGAAGCGCAGGGAAAGGTCGGTGGTCAGCATCGAGGGAGCATGACGCTTCGAGGGGTCATGGGCGTCCGGAATGGCGCCCATCCCCGCCCCGCCCTTCGGCGTCCATTGATAGGCGCCCGCCGGGCTTTTGGTCAGTTCCCAGTCGTAGCCGAACAGGTTCTCGAAGAAGTTGTTGCCCCAGCGGGTCGGTGTCGTGGTCCAGGTGACTTCCAGCCCGCTGCCAATGGCGTCGGCGCCCTTGCCCGTGCCGAACCGGCTCTTCCAGCCCAGGCCCTGCTCCTCGATGCCGGCGGCTTCAGGCGCCGAGCCGACCAGCGCCGCGTCGCCCGCGCCGTGGGTCTTGCCGAAGGTGTGACCGCCGGCGATCAGGGCGACGGTCTCCTCATCATCCATGGCCATGCGGGCGAAGGTCTCGCGGATGTCCCTGGCCGCGGCGATCGGATCGGGATTGCCGTTGGGGCCTTCAGGATTGACGTAGATAAGGCCCATCTGCACGGCGGCGAGCGGGTTCTCGAGGTCGCGCTCGGCGGTGTGGCGCTCATCCGCCAGCCATTTGTCCTCCGAGCCCCAGTAGATGTCCTCTTCCGGCTCCCAGACGTCCTCGCGCCCGCCAGCAAAGCCGAAGGTTTTGAAGCCCATCGATTCGAGGGCGACGTTGCCGGCCAGGATCATCAGGTCGGCCCACGAGATCTTGCGGCCGTACTTCTGCTTGATCGGCCAGAGCAGGCGGCGCGCCTTGTCGAGATTGACGTTGTCGGGCCAGCTGTTGAGCGGAGCGAAACGCTGTGTGCCCGAGCCCGCGCCGCCACGGCCGTCGCCGATGCGGTAGGTGCCGGCGCTGTGCCAGGCCATGCGGATGAACAGGGGACCGTAATGGCCGAAGTCGGCGGGCCACCAGTCCTGGGAGTCGGTCATCAGGGCGTGCAGATCGGCGACCACGGCGCCCAGATCAAGGCTCTTGAACGCCTCGGCATAGTTGAACGCCTCGCCCATCGGATCGATCAGGGGCGAGTTCTGGTTGAGGATCTGCAGGTTCAGCTGATTGGGCCACCAGCCCTGGTTCGACTTCGCCCCGGCCGCCGCGCGCGTGTGGGAGGCGCCGGTGAACGGGCATTTGCTCTGGCTTTCCATGACTTTTTCCAATCGAGTTGGGGGGGCTGACTGGCGAGGAGAGTCACAGGTCAGCCAGCATTTGTCCAATCGATAGTTTTTTGATCCGCGATAGGTCAGATCAATGAAATGATCCGTAGCCTGGAACACGGGAGAGGTTGGAGACGCAAAGGCGCATGGGCGCCATGAGGGGATCAGGCGCTCCGCGCAACGTCGAGCTCGGCATCTTTGCGGCTTTGCGTTCCGGTCGAACCCTTCGCGTCGAGCAGGTCCTGGTACACGGCGAACAGGGTCGTGAAGTGGGACTCAGCTGAGTTGATTGGTCGATCGGCGGAGGCGTCATGCGGCGCCCTGCCCTCCTCTGGCGCCAGGATGCGGAGAATGGCCTCGGCGCAGGCGGCGGCGTCGCCGGTTCGGTAGACTACCGTGCGGCCGCGACCGGCAAAATCGCTGGCGCCGCCGACGTCGGGGATGACGACGGGCAGGCCCGAGCAGATTGCTTCGGCGACGACGAGGCCATAGGTCTCCGCACCGGAACCATGCACCATGGCGTCGGCGCTGGCGTAGATGCGAGCCATTAGTTCGCGGTCGGTGATGGCGCCGGCGAGATGGACGTTGCCCGCGCGCCGCGCCGCGCGCTCCACCGACTTGCGGGAGAGGCCATCGCCGAGCAACACAAGCCCAAGTCCGGGATGGCGCGGTTTGGCGCGTGCGAAACCGTCGATGATGACGCCGTTGCGCTTCTCGGGATGGAAGCGCCCGACGGCGATCAACAACTTGCCATCTTCGCCCACGCCGCATTGCCTCAGCAGTTCGGCTCGCAAAGCCGGGTCGCGTTTGGCGGGTGAGAAGCGTCCTAAGTCGATGCCCAGCGGAACGGCGACGGGATTGTGGATGCCGAACGAGGCCAGGCGATTGGCCAGCCAGTCGCCGCCGGCGATGGTGACGTCAAAGTGGCTGCTTAGCTCCAGTACACGCCGCCAGTATGGCCAGAACAGGCCATCAAGGGTTGGACGCGACAGGTACTTGTCCAGGAAGGTGTGTGCATATGCGGCGACGAAATCCTGATGAAACACGAGTGACTTGACGCAATCGCCCGGCCATTTCGCGGCGATCCAGCCGCCTCGCCAGGTGGAGGAACCCTCAACGACATCGGGCTGCTCGGCGTCGAGCACGCGCATGGCCTCCTGGCTTTCCCTAAAGACATGGTAGTTTGCGTCGAACGGCATCAATGGAGCCGGCACCCAGACGATCTTGCCGCCTGGCCGGGTTTCGACGCGATGGGTGTCCCCGGGAGCAATGATCGTTACGTCGTGGCCGTGCACCGCGGCCGCGGCCAGCTTCTGATGCACATAGCTGCGAACGCCGCCGCCCTTCTCGGAATAGAACCCCGAGACGTCGACGATCTTCACGCAGCGACAGGCCCGCTTAGTCGGACGCAGTCATTTTCGGCGACCACGGCCCGATAGCGGTCCAACAGGCCCCCCATCGCTTCATCCCACGAGAATTTCAGGCTGCGCGCGCGCGCCGCGGCGCCCGTCCTCGCCCGCAGTTCGCCATCAGTCGCCAGGGCCAGGGCTTCACGGAAGAATCCCGCGTCGTCGAGGGGATCGAGCAGAGCGCCGGTGACGCCCGGCTCGACGAGAGACCGACTGCCGGTTGCGTCGGCGCAAATCGTGGGCAGGCCCGACGCCATCGCCTCCAGCGTAACGCTGCCAAAGGTTTCGGTATCGCTCGGAAAAATGAAGATGTCGGACGAGGCGTAGGCGACTGGCAGATCATCGCCGCCCAGATGTCCGGTGAAGATCGCATCTGACGCCGCCGACTGCAGCGCCGCCCGCTCCGGCCCCTCGCCGACGAACAGGCCACGATGGGGAACACCGGCCGCGGTCAAACGCTTGAGCACCTCAACGACGGTGCTAACACGCTTTTCGCGAACCAGCCGGCTGACGAAGGTCAGCACCACCTCATCCGGCCGGATGCCCAGTCCCGCGCGCCAGGCCTCGCTCCGCCTGTCCGGGTCAAAGCGAACGGTGTCGACGCCTCGTTGCCAGAGATGAATTCGCTCGGCGCCGACATCGGCGCGCAGCACATCCGCCATCGACGCGGACGGCACATAGACCTCGCGGCATGCGGAGTAGAACTGGGTGAGAAGGCGTTCGGCAGTCGGTCGCAGGATGTCGAGCCCATAGTACTTGAGGTAGGTTTCGTAACGGGTATGGAAAGACGCCACGACCGGAATTGCAAGCGCCAGGCCGAACTTCAGCGCCTGGTGCCCCAGAAAATCCGGTGTCGCGACGTGGATGATGTCCGGTGCGAACGCCCGCATGCGCTCACGTTGCGCACGAGGAAAGCCGAGGGCCAGCCGGTATTCCGGTCGCAGTGGCAGCGGGGCCGACGGAACGGGGACGACCTCCCCTTTGTGAGCAAACGCCGGGGTACGGGTAACGGGCGTGAACACCAGCACTTCGACGCCCTGCGATTCCAGATATCCGACCAGCCGGTTCAGGGTCAGGGCGACCCCGTCGGCGATGAAGTTGTAGGAACCGGTGACCAGAGCGACGCGCAAGGGACGCCCGGTCTGTTGCCTGCTCACCAAACCCCGGTGTTCGGCATCGACGCCCAGGGTTCGGCCGCGGGCAGTGAGCCGCCCTTCTGCAGCAACTCGATCGAGATGCCGTCGGGCGAGCGAACAAAGGCCATATGTCCGTCGCGCGGCGGGCGATTGACGGTCACTCCGCCGTCCATCAGGCGCTGGCAGGTCTCATAAATGTTGTCGACCTGATAGGCGAGATGTCCGAAGTTGCGGCCACCGGCATAGGGCTCGGGATCCCAGTTGTGGGTCAGTTCGACGGTCGGAGCACGGCTTTCCCGTGCGGCCTCGACGTCCTCGGGGGCGGCCAGGAAGACCAACGTGAATCGTCCGGCGGGATTGTCGAACCGGGAAACCTCATCGAGGCCCAGCTTGGCGCAGTAGAAGTCGAGCGCCTGATCGAGGTCGCTCACGCGCACCATGGTGTGCAGAAATTTCATCTTGGCTTCTCCGGAGTTTCGGCTGCGGCGATTTAACGAAAAATCACGCGCACCCATAGAAGGAAGTATCAGGTCACGAGCTCGGGAGCACGATCGCCACCGGCGCGCTCCTGGCCTCGGGTTTGCCGGCGCCACAGGGCTGCGTATTCACCGCCTTTGGCGAGAAGGGTCGTGTGATCCCCACGCTCGACGACACGGCCGCGGCGGATGACCAGTATCTGGTCGGCGTCGGCGATGGTTGAGAGGCGATGGGCGACGACCAGCGTGGTGCGGCCGGTGCGGACCTTGCGCAGGGTTGCCTGGATGGCGGCCTCGGTCGGGCCATCCAGAGCGCTGGTGGCTTCATCGAGGACCAGGAGACGAGGATTAGCCAGCAGTGCGCGGGCCAGTCCGACGCGCTGGCGTTCTCCGCCGGAAAGCTTTAGCCCCCGTTCGCCCACCATAGTCTGCATCTGATTGGGCAGGGTCTCGATGAAGCGGGCGAGCTCGGCAGCTTCGGCCGCGGCCCAGACCTGTTCTTCCCTGGCCCCGGGGTCTGCGAAGGCGATGTTGGCGAATAGCGTGTCGTTGAACAACGCCACGTCCTGCGGAACCAGAGCGATCGACCGACGCAGACAAGCGATCCGGACGTCGCGCAGGTCGACACCGTCGATCATCACCCTTCCCATTTGCGGGTCGAGCAGGCGCATGACCAGGCGCGCGATAGTGGTCTTGCCAGAACCAGAAGGGCCGACGAGAGCGGTCGTTGTTCCAGGCGGCGTGGTGAAATCAATGGAGTCGAGGCCGACCGAGCGCGCTACGTGCTGGAAGGAGACGTTTTCGAAGACCAGCGAGGCCCCTTTGCCCGAAGCCGGCGGCAGCGCGCGCGCGGCGGCGGCGTCGACGATCTCGGGCTGCACGGCCAGCAGTTCGAGCATCTGCTCCATGTCGATGAACGACTGGCGGATTTCCCGATAGTTGAAGCCCAGCGTGAACAGCGGCGCATAAACCTGCTGCAGGATCAGGATGCAGGCGGTGATCGCGCCCAGGCTCATGCGGCCATGCAGGACATCCCAGCCGGCCAGCAGGGTGATTGCAACCAAACCAAGGTTAAGCACGACAGCCTGGATGCCATTGAGCATCTGCAGTGAGTTGTTGGATTTGACCGCGGCGCGCACGTAGCCATCGAGCGTCTTGCCGTAGCGATCGACCAGGCGCTGTTCAGCCCCGAAGGTCTTGATGGTTTCGTAGTTCATCAGGGCATCGACCGCGAGCCCCGCGGCATCGGAGTCTGCATCATTGAGGGCGCGGCGATGCTTGATGCGCCAGTCCGAGATGGTGAAGGTGAATGTGATATAGATGGCTATGGTGACGATCGCGACGGTCGCCAGCTCCCAGTTGAATCGCGTCGACAGCACATAGGCGGCCATCAGCAACTCGAGCGCCGTCGGTCCGAGGTTGAAAACCACGCTTCGCAGCAGAAAATCGACCGACCGCGAGCCGCGATCAATCACCCGCGACAGGGTCCCCGTTTGCTTACCCTGGTGGAAATTCAGCGACAGCGACAGAGAATGAGCGAACGCCTCGGTGGCCGAGCGTGCCAGGGCCTCCTGAGAGACAGGCGTGAAGATCGCATCACGCAGATAGGGCGCCGTGCCGGCGATAAATCGAAGCAGCACCCAGCCAACCACGAGACCGGCAAAGGCGATGAAGACCGCTTCACCCTGAGTGTGGCCGTTGTTCAGCGTATCGATGGCATGCTGGATCAGCAGCGGACCGATGACTCCTGTCCATTTGCCCAGCAGCACGAGGCCGAGAGCCGCCCCCAGCCGCGTCTTCAGACCCTTCGCCTTGGAGCGCAGGACCAACCGCACCAGATCGGCCATCGAGCTCCAAAAGCTGAATTTCGCTCCGGGATCCACAATGCCTCCGGGGATTGCCATGCGGCGATCGCCGGTCGGGCTCATTGATCTCATGATTGGCCCTCCTGGGACTGTGGCGATAACAAAAGGGTGGTCTGAGCTCCACCGCCCGGAGTGATCCAGTCGATGCGCCAGCCTTCGGCTACCCGATTGGCGCGAAAGGGCTCATTGATCAACGGCGCCGCGGCGGTCACGTTTTCAGTCGTTCCGATTCGGTCCGCGCCATCAACCACCTCTATTCGATGTGGGCCTTCCGACAGGGGCTCCTCAAGAGCCAGGGTGAAATGTCCATCGGCGTCGACACTGGCCCGCCCGCGCGATGCTCCATCGGCAAGGATCGAGACAGCAGCTCCGGCGCGGCCAACTCCCGAGAGAACGGCCCCGCCCTTGCGGTCAAAATCCAGCGAAAGAATGCGCAAGGTTCCAGGGCCCGCCAACACGCGCGCACCCGCGCCTGCCCTGAGCTGCGCCACGAGACCTTCGGGGGTGACGGCAAGATACCCTTCGGCCTGCATGGTACGGCCGTTCTCGATCGCCGCGACCCCGAACAGACGAACCGATCCACCAGCCGGCAGCCGGGCCCGCCAATCGCCGTTGGGCTCGCTCATCGCCGACACGAGCGCCCCAGCGGGTGAAGCGAGTCTTACACTTGAAGAGGGCGGAGAAACGCCGCGCAGGGCAAGTTCACCGCCGGGCTGTCGCGTTACCCCCGTGACCTGGGGAGGCTCACGATAGGCGGTTTCCGCTTCCGGATGACCCCGCGCGGCGACGGGCTGATTGGCGCCATGTTGCGGTCCACAGGCGACAAGCAGACCGCTGGCCAGGAGAACCGCGGAGAGGGTCCCTCGCACGACGCGTTTGAGAAAAGGTTGAATCGGCGCACCCTGCGATGACATCAACGACATATGGGGGCGGAGTGTGAAAACGCTTAGTGCGTTACACACGGCCTTCCACTGTTTTCCATCCTGGGAGCCCACCATGTCGAGCCGCACGTCCCCTATCCGGTCGGTCTGCGTCTATTGTGGATCGTCCAGTCAAGCCGCCCCGGAACGCCTCAAAGCAGCTGCGCAGCTGGGCGAGGCAATCGCCGGCAAGGGACTGCGGCTGGTCTATGGCGGTGGCGGCGTAGGTCTGATGGGGGCTTGCGCGCGTGCGGCCGACGCTCATGGCGCGATCGTCCTAGGGATCATACCGGGCTTCCTGACCCACGTGGAAAGGCCCCCGGAGGGTGCGACGACCGTGGTTGTCGCCTCGATGCACGAACGCAAGATGATGATGTTCGAGGAGGCTGACGCCTTTGTGGTTTTGCCCGGCGCCATCGGCACCCTGGAAGAAGCCATTGAACTGCTCTCGTGGAGGCGTCTGGGTCTACACAACAAGCCGATCGTGTTCTTCAACCCCGAGGGATTCTGGGACCCGCTTTTCGGGCTGTTCGAACGCTTCATCGGCGAACGGCTGCTGCCCGAGGAATTCAAGGACTGCTGGCGCGCGGTCAGCGACATCGACGACGTCCTGCCAGCCCTCGCCGAAATGCCGCGCGACGTCTTCGCCATTCATTCCGATATATCGTCGGTGGTCTGACCAGCGAAAGCCTATACCGCCTCAAGTTCGAAAACCGCGAATTCCGGCGCGGCGCTGATCCAGCGGCGCGCCACACGCCAACCGCCGCGTGTCGCGATGTCCGCGAACCGGGCCAGGGTGTATTTGTAGGAATTCTCAGTGTGAATTGTCTCTCCGGCGACCAGCGATATCGTACGGCCGGCCACATGGAAGGTCTGGTCGCTCAATGCCTCGAGGTGCATCTCCATGCGGCCTTCCATTGAATTCCACACAGCCCGATGCGCGAAGGCCGACAGATCGATGTCGCCGTCCAGCTCGGCATTGATGCGGGCCAGCAGGTTGAGGTTGAAAGCCGCGGTCACCCCCTGGGAGTCGTTGTAGGCAGCGCTCAGCGTATCGACATCCTTGGCGATATCGACGCCGACGATGAAAATCGCGCCTGATCCCAGCAGGACGCGAATTCTGCTCAGTAGCGCAACCGCCTCGTCCGGCGCGAAATTGCCAATCGTGGAACCGGGAAAAAAGCCCACATGGGCCCGGCCGTCGGTCAGCGCCGGCAGACCCTCGCCCGAGGAGAAATCGCCCAGGAGCGGCGTCACGGTCAGTCCAGGATAGGTCTTTGCAATCGCCGCAGACGCCGCGGCGAGCGCGCTGCGGCTGATATCTATCGGCGTGTAGGCGGTGATCTGCGGCGCGGCGTTCAGCAGCAGCCTGGTCTTCAGGCTGGCGCCACTGCCTAGTTCAACCAGATTGGCTCCTTCAGGGATGCAGGCGGCCAGATCAGGCGCAATCCGCGCCAGCAACGCGCTCTCCTGCCGCGTCGGATAGTACTCCGGCAAATCGCAGATCGCCTCAAAGAGGTCGGATCCCCGGGCGTCGTAGAACCATTTCGCCGGAATGCTCTTGCGGGCCGTGGAAAGCCCCGAGGTGACGTCCGCGCGGAAGGCCTCCAACGGCGTTGGCGCGGGGGCGTCGGCGGCCAATCTGACGCCGGCGAACATCCAGCGTTGATGGGGATAGAAGAAGTTGCGGTAGCTGAGGCGGGAATGTCCCAAGGGCGTGACGCACGCGCCGCCCTTGAGAACCATTTGCCCGATCATGAATTTGGCATTGTACTCGCCGACCGCGCCGCTCGCGGGCGCGAATCCTGGATGCGGTGAATAGGCGCTCGCGGTCCATTGCCAGACCTGACCATCGACCTGCTCGATCCGGTCGGCGGCCACGCCAACCGCATATTCCCATTCCGCCTCGGTCGGCAGTCGCTTTCCGGACCAGACGGCAAAGGCGGCCGCCTCGAAAAAGCTGACATGCACCACCGGCGCATCGAGACTGAGCGGCATGCGGCCCCGCAAGGTCATGTCCGACCAGCCGCTGCCTTCCAGCCGCCAATAGAGCGGCGCGGTCCAGCCTTCGGACTGCACTCTCGCCCAGCCGTCGGCCAGCCAGAATTCAGGCCGCTGATAGCCACCGTCCTGGATGAAATCGATCCACTCACCGTTGGTGACCAGCCGGCTGGCGATCAGGAACGGGGCCAGCAGGGTTTCGTGCCGCGGTGACTCATTGTCGAAAGCGAACGATCCGCCGCGATGGCCGATCTCGACGCGCCCGCCATCGATGCGGACGAACGCGTTGGCCTGGCTTGCCGCGGTAGTGATCGCACCGTCGGCGGCGTAGGCTGGTTCGATGGGGGACGCCGCGAACAGGCTGAGGATATCCATCAGGATCAATTCCTGATGCTGCTCCTCGTGCGCCAGACCCAGAATAATCAGCTCACGGACATTATCGGTGATCGGCGCCGCCATCAACCGCGACATGGCCACGTCGACATGCGCCCGATAGCGGAGTATTTCCGCGGCTGACGGGCGTGTCAGCAGGCCGCGCGCCGGCCTTGGGTGCCGCGCGCCGACTGCCTCATAGTAGGAATTGAACAGGTAGCCGAAGGCCGGATCGAAACACTCGTACCCCGCCAGGTGAGGCGTAAGGACAAAGGTTTCAAAGAACCAAGCCGTATGGGCCAGGTGCCACTTCGTCGGACTGGCGTCCGGCATCGATTGGGGTGTCTGGTCCTCTGGCGAAAGGCGAGCCACGAGCGCAACTGTCGCGCCGCGCACTTCAAGGTAGCGACGAGCAAGCCAGTCACCTTTGAAGCCGATAGTGCTGGCGATCGCTTCAGTCGCCGGCGCGTCGTCCGATGGCGGCATGGCCGGTGCTCCCCAATCGGGTCGTTGACCCAGGTCATCCGCGGGGCCTTTCGGACCAGCGCGGCCAATGGTTACAGGATCGGTTCCAACTAGGGGACCATCACCACGCGGCCCACGGCCTGTCGACTCTCAATATAGGCGTGCGCCTCGGCTGCGCGAGATAGCGGGAACGACTTGTCGATGATTACGGTCAATTCCCCCCTGGCGGCTTCGTCGATCAGACGCTGGATGTTGGCGCGCACCCGCGGCGTGCCGATCTCTGCGCCCAGAAACACCCCGGACAGCGACCGGTTCCCGCCCATCAGCGTCGAGACGTCTACGTTCATCGGTTCGCGTCCCGCCGCGCCGACCATCGAGACCCGCCCGCGGTAACCAAGCGAGAGAATGCTTCCCTGCAAGGTCGACCCGCCGACGGAGTCGACCACCAGGTCGACGCCCTTGTTGTCCGTCAGTCGCATCACCGCCTGCGAAACCGGCTCGCGCAGATAATTGATACCATCGTCGAGACCAATGGCCTTGAGGCGTTCCAGACGCTCGTCGCTCGAGGCCGTCGCCAACACGCGCGCGCCCGCCCGCTCGGCAAGCTGGATCGCGGCGACGCCGACGCCGCTGGCGCCGGCCTGCACCAGCACGGTCTCGCCGGCCTTCAGACGGCCGAATTCGAACAGACAGTCGTCGGCCGTACCGAAGGTGACCGGGATGGCGGATGCCTTGGCGACATCGAACCCATCGGGGATCGGCCAGGCGCTGGCGGCAGCCACGGCGCGCAGTTCAGCGTGTGAGCCGTCGGCCCCGACCGTAGCGACCTTCTGCCCGACCCTGAGGCCATCGACCTCGGCCCCGACCACGATTATCTCTCCGGCCGCCTGATAGCCGACGATGTGCGGATGAGTGCGCAATGCGCCTCGCCAGCGGTTTAGCGTATCGCCCCCCTCGATGCTGACTGCCTCGACCCGGATCACGACGCCCTTGGGATGGCAGACCGGATCGGCAACATCCTCATAGCGCAGGACGCCCGGTTCGCCGTTCTCGTAATAGACTGCCGCCTTCATGGCCGATGCTCCGGTGGATTGAACTCGCGTCGAACAGATGGCCCAACCGCGTGGCGCTGGCGAGTCCCACCAAAGGGAAATCGGCGGTTGCCGCACGCCGGCAAAATCGCTAACGTGTTGCGCAAAACAGGTGATCTTCCAATCACTTGAGCAAACATGATGCGCAATGACATCGCATCTTCAGATGACATGACTATAGCGCTTAGCGGAGGCGAACATGGAAGTCGGACTGTTGATGGTGTTCCAGAATTTCATGGATGGAACGTCCGACGCTGACGCCTGGAAACGGGACATTCACCTGGCCGGGCTGGCGGAGCCGCTGGGCTTCGACACACTGGGAGCGGTCGAGCACCACTTCTTCAACTACGCCATGTCGCCCGACAACATACAGTTCCTTGCCTATATGGCGGCGAAGACCAAGACCATTGGCCTGCTGACCGGCGCGGTGATCCTGCCTTGGAACAATCCGCTGCGGGTCGTCGAGCGGATGATCGTGCTCGATCACCTGAGCAACGGCCGAGCCCTGTTCGGCGTCGGTCGCGGGCTGGCCAAGCGGGAATACGATCGGTTCGGCGTCGACATGAACGAGGCGCGCGACCGCTTCGACGAGGCGGCGGAACTGATCCTTCGCGGGCTTGAAACCGGCGTCGTCGAGGGCGACGGGCAGCACTACAAGCAGGCGCGCGCGGAAATCCGCCCCCGCCCCTACGCAAGCTTCAAGGATCGCTTCTATTGCGTGGCGATGTCGTCGGACTCGGTGCCGGTGTGCGCGCGGCTCGGCGGCAAGATGATGACCTTCGCGCAGAAGCCGTGGGACCAGATGGTCCCGCATTTCGAGACCTATCGCACCCTGTTCCAGCAGCACCACGGCCGCCCCGCCCCTTCCCCGGTCTGCGTTGACTTCCTGGCTTGCGATGAGAGCGCCGAGCGCGCCGAGATGCTCGCCCGCAACCACATGGCGAAATACTACGTCACGGTCATGGAGCACTACGAAATGGCCGGCGCGCACTTCGCCAACATGAAGGGCTATGGCGACTACGCCGCCAATGCCGACATCCTCAAGGACGTCGGCCTGGAAGACGCCGGCAACAGCTTCGTCGACATCAACACCTTTGGAACGCCGCAACAGATCCTCGAAAAGCTCGAGCAGCGCCGCAAGGTGCTGGGCGACTTCGATCTGACGGTTCAGGTCAGCTACGGCGGCATGTCGCCCGAAAACGCCGAGAAGAGCCTGAACCTGTTCGCGAAGAAAGTGCTGCCTGAATTGCAATCCTGGAAGATGGCTGCCTGAGCCCCTATCGGGAAGCCATCCTGAGCTGCACTTCGACAAGGGAGCTGACTTAGTCGCATCAATGCGGCGGTTCGCCAATCGGATAGCGCCATCTCGCGAAGATTGCTGGCACGCACGCCGCCAGCGCCGGTGACGCCCCTGGAAATAGGCCGTATGCGAACAAAAATTCGCTCGCCTATTTCTGAGTCGCGCCTGTATGCCTTCGCATGGAGGTGCGTTCGATGAGATGGTTTCAGGCCCTGCTGCCGCGCGAGGATAATTTCTTCGATCAATTCATCGCCCACGCGCACGCCCTTGTGCTTGGGGCGGAAGCATTGCGGGAAGTTCTCAACGGTGGCGATGTGGTCACGGCCGCCTGCGCGGAGATCGTTCGACAAGAGGAGGCTGCAGACGAAATCACCCGCGCGGTGTTCCAGGCCGTACGCCGCACCTTTGTCACCCCATTCGACCGTAGCGACATCCGCGACCTGATCACCGCCATGGATGATGCGATTGACCAGATGCAGAAGACGGCCAAATCGATAACCCTGTTCGAAATGCGGGAGTTCGGTCCCGAGATGCGCGAGCTCGGTGACCTCGCAATCCAGGCAGCCTATCTGACGCTGGAGGGCGCACAGTTGTTGCGGGACATGCGGAAAAACGCCAGCCGACTCAACGCAATCGCCGAAGCCGTCACCCGGATCGAGAACCGCTCCGACGAAGTGTATGACGCGGGCATGAAGGCGCTTTTCGCCGCCAGTCAGAACCATCCGATGAATTTCATCGCCGGCGCCGAAGTGTTCGACCATCTTGAAAAGGTAATCGATCGCTTCGAGGACGTCTCGAATAGCGTGAGCGGCATCCTGATCGAACATCTGTAATCGAAAGGCGACAAGGCCTTGACCCCAACCTTCGTCATCTGGCTGCTCGTAATCATCGCTCTACTGTTCGACTTTCTGAACGGCATGCATGACGCCGCCAATTCCATCGCAACAATCGTCTCAACACGGGTCCTGAAGCCAATTCACGCGGTTGCCTGGGCCGCCTTCTTCAACTTCATCGCCTTCCTGTTTTTCGGGCTGCATGTGGCCAACACCGTTGGAGCGGGCATCGTCTCGGTGCATGTGGTGACAGACCGGCTAATCTTCGGCGCGCTCGGCGGTGCGATCATCTGGAATATCGTTACCTGGCTCGCCGGCATTCCCTCATCATCCTCGCACGCGCTGGTCGGCGGTCTGGTGGGCGCCGGCCTGGCCAAGGCCGGTTTCAGCGCGATCGTCTGGAATGGGGTGAGCAAGACAGCCCTGGGCATTGTTGTCTCGCCGGTTTTCGGCTTCCTGATGGCTCTGCTCCTGGTGTTGGTTGTCACATGGCTATTCGTCCGCTCGCGCCCGGCCGCGGTCGACAGGCTGTTCCGCTCCCTGCAATTTGTCTCCGCCTCGCTCTATTCACTGGGCCATGGCGGCAACGACGCACAAAAGACCATGGGAGTCATCGCCGTCCTTCTCTACGTCCACCAGGGCGGCCACGCCGCATTTCACGTACCCCTATGGGTGGTGCTGGCCTGCCAGACGGCCATGGCGCTCGGAACATTGAGCGGCGGATGGCGCATCGTTCACACCATGGGATCGAGGATCACACGCCTCAGCCCGATGCAAGGCTTCTGCGCCGAAACCGGCGGCGCCATAACGTTGTTCACCGCCACCTATCTGGGCGTGCCGGTCTCGACCACCCATACAATCACTGGCGCGATTGTCGGCGTTGGCGCGGCGAAACGCACGTCGGCGGTGCGATGGGGGGTGGCGCGCGGCATAATCGTCGCCTGGGTAATCACCATGCCGATGGCGGGGCTGGTCGCCGCCGCGCTCTATGCCTGCAGTGGCTCAGTCTTTCCATGAAGCCGCTCAAGCTTACGGGCATACAGTACGCCGCCCTGCCCTACAGACTTCGAGGCCGGCAGTTACAGGTCCTGCTGATAACCTCCAGACGCACCCGTCGGTGGATCATTCCCAAGGGATGGCCAATGGAGGGCATGAAACCCAATGAGGCCGCGGCGCAGGAGGCGGTGGAAGAAGCGGGAATCGCCGGCCAGGTCGGCGACAGGCCGATCGGCTCGTATCGCTACCTCAAACGAGTGAAGGGCGTGGAAACCATCGCTGTGCAGGTGATCGTCTTTCCATTTGAGGTCGAGGATCATGTCCCTGCCTTCAAGGAGCAGGGGCAGCGCGCGCTCGCCTGGTTGGACTATCAGGAGGCGGCGATCCGTATCGCCGAGCCGAGCCTGAAACGTCTCATCCGCGACTTTGGTTCTTTGCACGCTCCCGGCATCTTCGCCCGCGGGCTGCGCGCCTATCGCGCCTGGCGCTTCGGCGACCAGGTCTGATCCTTCCGGAACCGATTGCGGCGGCAACCGATTGCGGTGAAAGAGCCCCTAACTCCCACCACTCAGCAATCGAAGCGGACGATTTGAACGCACCGCTATCGCAACTACACCGAAATTCAAAATATTTTTAAGAAAATCTTTCGATACTAATCGGCATATCTATAAGTACCAACCTTACAAACATCTATTGAATTTCTTACTTTACTGGTTCCGTCGTCAAATACTGCCTTAAAATCATAGAGACAATGCCCACTTCCATCGTCTATATTTATCGTAACCTCGCCCCCGACCCTCAATATATCTTGCCCAAGAATGTCTTCTTCCCAACTATTCTTGGCGGAATTCGACGCGTAGAAATGCGTCATAGTATGATCTGTCTCATTTATGATTTTGACATGGCGATCCTGGCCATCATTGGATTGGGCCATCACTGGACCTTGCGCGGCAACGAAGGCCGCTACAAGAACGCCGAGTGCAACTAGTGATCGAACACCCATATTACCCTCCCGCCAGACGCCGCCGGTCATATGCCGGTTGAGACGCGCCATATGTTACAAACCTGACACAAACTGTCACGGGACCCAAAATTGTCAATCCCGCCCCATTGCTGTTCAGGTGGCGATACCGAGGTCGCATTTTCTATTGCGGTAACGGTGCAAGTGGATCTGAGTTAAATGCAACGTCACAAAATCCATTTAATACCAACCCCCTTAAAGATTGACACATGCCCAGTCACGCGCGCCGATTGAACGGATGCGGTCTGGGTCATTGACCAGGAAGCGCCATGCGCTTTGACAGGCGTCGAGGATGTGATCGTAAGTCGGCCAGACCAGAGCACAGAGTTTGTTTTGCCGCAGATACTGCCAGACGTTTTCCATCGGGTTCAGTTCG
>JANXTX010000046.1 GCA_025352165.1 Caulobacteraceae bacterium
CCGCCTTCGCTGGGGGCAGGCTCTTGTCGACCAAATCAGGCGGCGGTGTCATCCATACCTTGACTCACATCCAGACACGCGCCGCAACCGGAAAAATTCAGCGCCCGGTCAGCCCCGAAAAGGAGGGTGAGCAATTACCCATTACGACCCCATTACGACCCCATTACCGACCCCATTACCGACCCCATTACGACATTACCAATACCAATGACGCGTGTCTCAATCCAGGGGGGCGCTCCAAAGAGGTTCGGTCCAGCCTTTTGGGCCGGACAAAATCATTGCACTTCCACTTTAATGGGTGCACATAATTTCCGTGGAAATCGAGTTCGATCCAGCCAAGGATGCGGCGGATATCGCCAAACATGGCGTATCCTTGCAGGCGGCGGAAGGGTTCGATTGGGACACGGCAGTTGAACGCGAGGATGATCGCTTCGATTACGGAGAGGTCCGGTTTGTGGCCATGGGGCTGATCGGCGCCCGTCTGCATGTGCTGATCTTCACCGATGGCGCCCATGAAAATTCCGTTCGCGCCATCAGCTTGCGCCCAGCGGAAAAGCACGAAGTGAGGTTCTATCATGGTCAGGTTTGACCCGGAAATTCATGACGACAACCCGTCGATGGACGCAGCCTTCATGGCCGGAATGAAGCCTTCCCGGCGTGGGCGCCCAAAATTGGAAGCGCCAAAGGTGGAGGTGAAAATCCGCCTGGATGCGAAGACGGTGGAGCACCTGCGCAATAGCGGCCTCGGATGGCAGACGCGCATCAATGCCCTGCTGGGCGAACTGGTGGCGACTGGACAACTCTGAGATCGTGTCCCAACGCTAGGTATAACTTCTACGGTTGAACCATCGAGGGCTCCTGCCGCGCCCGATTGAGCCTGGATGGAAAAGCCGCGATCTTTCCCTCCCCAGAACGGGAGCGAGGCGCTAGGGTCATCGGAAAACCGGAGGATACAGGCGTGAGCTTCAGCGAATATTCGGCGTTCGACGGGCTGGGACTGGCGGCGCTGGTCAATAAGGGCGAGGTGACGCCGGCCGAGCTGGTCGAGGCGGCGATCGAGCGGATCGAGAGGCACAACGGAACTCTGAACGCGGTCGTCTACAAGGCTTATGACGAAGCAAGGACGACCGCGCGAAGCGACCTGCCGGCGGGACCGTTCCGTGGCGTGCCGTTCCTGATCAAGGATCTGGAAATGGCGGTGGCCGGCTGGCCGGACAGTCATGGCAGCCGGTTCGCCCGCGATCTCATCGACGCTGCAGATTGCGGGCTGGTGCGGCGCTATCGCCAGAGCGGGGTGGTGTTTGTCGGCAAGACCAACACGCCCGAGTTCGGCATCACCGGCACCACCGAAGGCGCGCACCTGGGAGCCTGCCGCAATCCATGGAACCCCGGACACATCGCCGGCGGCTCCTCCGGCGGTTCGGCCTCGGCGGTGGCGGCGGGGATCGTGCCGCTGGCGCATGCGAGCGACGGGTTGGGTTCGATCCGCATTCCGGCCGCGTGCTGCGGGCTGGTGGGATTGAAGGTCACCCGCGACCGAAACCCCAATCTTCCCGACGCCTATGACTACACATTCGGCCGCGTGGTCGATCATGTGGTGACCCGCACCGTGCGCGACAGCGCCGCGATGCTGGATGTGACGGGCGTGCCGGAGCCTGCTTCGCCGTATCCAGCGCCGCCCAAAGCGGGTGCGTATCTGGACGAGGTGGGACGCTCGCCCGGTCGGCTGCGGATCGCCTGGTCGGCGGAGACGCCGCGCGGCCGGCCGATCGATCCGCGGGTCGAGGCCGCATTGCACGCCACCGTGGCGTTGCTGAAAGGCCTGGGTCACGAGATGGTCGAGCAGGGGCTGGGCATCGACTATCTGGCGCTCTATCGGGCGATGGGTCCGCCGTCCGGCGCCAACTTCGCCGCGGGGATGAAGCGGCTGATCGGGCGGGTTGGCCGTGAGCCGGAGCCGGACGAACTGGAGCCACTGACCTGGGCCTCGCTGAAGGCCGGACGGCGGGTGACCGGCGAGGACGCGATGTGGGGGCTGCAGGAGATGCGCCGCCTGAACCGGCAGACGCTGACGCTGTTTGAAAGCTTCGATGTCTATCTCTGCCCGGTAATGGGCACGCCGCCGCCGCCTGTCGGCTACATCGATCCGATCAACCTGGCACCCAAGGAAGTGAACCGGCGCCAGGCCGAAGTGTTCCCCTATACGCCGCCGTTCAACGCCAGCGGCCAGCCGTCGATCTCGCTGCCGCTCGCGTGGTCGGCATCCGGGCTGCCGATCGGCATGATGTTTACTGGCCGGTACGCGGACGAGGCGACGCTGTTCCGTCTGGCGGGGCAGCTGGAGAAGGAAGCGCCGTGGGCGGACAAACGGCCGGGGGTGTGGGGTTGAATCTCCTTATCCCCATGGAGACCTCTGCAAAAGCCCTTGGTCGGGCATTGGCTCCCTGCTGGACCGCCGGCTTCCAGCCGGCAACCGGCGCAGCCGGTACCTTTTCCGAACCTCGACGCCTGTGGGGGAAAAAGATGCCGGCTGGAAGCCGGCGGTCCAATGGAAAGGCCGAGGGGGAGAAGGATCGGGCGGAGAGATTGTGCGATGAATGATGATTTCAGCTGGGTCGCCGGCTCCTCGGAGCCGCCGCTGATCGAACATACCATCGGCCGGGCTCTGGAGCTGGCGGCGGAGCGGTGGCCTGACAGGCCGGCGGTGATCTGTCCGTTCCAGGATGTGCGCTGGACCTGGTCGGAGTTCGCGGGGCGGGTCGAGGCGCTGGCGGCCGGGATGCTGGCGCTGGGGCTGCAGCCGGGCGATCGGGTCGGCATCTGGGCGCCCAACTGCGTGGAGTGGACGCTGACGCAGTTCGCGGCGGCGCGGGTCGGTCTGATCCTGGTGACGATCAATCCGGCCTATCGGCAATACGAGCTCGAATACACACTCAACAAGGTCGGCGTGAAGGCGCTGGTCGCCGCCGAGCGGTTCAAGTCGAGCGACTATGTCGGCATCGTCGAGGCCTGCGGCCCGTTGCCGGCCCTGAAGTTCCTGATCAAGATCGGCGGCGCGCCACGCAACGGTTGGCTGGCGTTCGACGACGTCGCGGCGGGCGATGACGCGATGACGGCGTGCGCGGCGGAAATCGCCGCCGGGCTGAACGCAGGCGAGGCAATCAACATCCAGTTCACCAGCGGCACCACCGGCTCGCCCAAGGGAGCGACACTGTCGCATCGGAACATCCTCAACAACGGCTTTTTCGTCGGCCTGTCGCAGGGCCTGACCGAGCAGGACCGGCTGTGCATCCCGGTGCCGCTCTATCACTGTTTCGGCATGGTTATGGCCAACCTGGCCTGCGTCACCCACGGCGCGGCGATGGTGTTCCCCGCCCCGGTGTTCGACCCGGTGGCGACGCTGGCGACGATCGCGGCCGAGCGCTGCACGGCGCTGTATGGCGTGCCGACGATGTTCATCGCCGTGCTCGGCGCGCTGGAGCAGGGCGACTATGACGTCGGCAGCCTGCGCACCGGCTGCATGGCCGGCGCGCCTTGCCCGATCGAGGTGATGAAGCAGGTGATCGGCCGGCTGCACATGCCCGACGTCACCATCGCCTACGGCATGACCGAGACCAGTCCGGTCAGCTTCCAGACCTCGCCGGCCGATCCGCTGGAGCGCAAGGTTGCCACAATTGGCCGCGTGCAGCCTCATCTGGAGGTGAAGATCGTCGACGAGAACGACGATGTCGTGCCGCGCGGTGTCGCCGGCGAGGTATGCACGCGCGGCTATTCGGTGATGCTGGGCTATTGGGACGACCCCGACAAGACCGCCGAGAGCCTGGACGCCGAGGGCTGGATGCACACCGGCGATCTCGGCACCATCGATGCGCAGGGCTATGGCAATATCGTCGGGCGGATCAAGGACATGGTCATCCGCGGCGGCGAGAACCTGTTCCCGCGCGAGATCGAGGACTTCCTGTTCACCCATCCGGCGATTGCCGAGGTGCAGGTGGTCGGTGTGCCGGACACGCGATATGGCGAGGAACTCTGCGCCTGGATCAGGCTGCAAGCCGGCGCAAGCGCCGATGAGGCAGGCATCCGCGCCTGGTGCGAGGCCCGCATCGCCCGTCACAAGATCCCCCGCTACATCCGTTTTGTGGATGACTTCCCGATGACGGTCACCGGCAAGATCCAGAAGTTCCTGATCCGCGGGACGATGGTCGAGGAACTGGGTCTGGTGTCATCACCGACGGCGTGAAGAAAGGTTCACCACAAAGTCACGAAGGACACGAAGAAGCGCAAAGGCGCCGGGGATTGGCTTGGCCGAAGGCGGACGTTATTGCCGATGTGAGATCGACGGCTGTGCCGTCACAGGTGGGCTTTGTGTTTCTTTGTGTCCTTCGTGACTTTGTGGTGAACTTCCTTTCTCAACTTGGCGGCGCAATGGTTCGCGATCGGCCCCTCTTGGGGGATTTATTTCGCGGGGTTGATCCTTTAGGACCACGCGATCATGCGGACGGTCGCCCTTATAGACTACGGAGCAGGTAACCTTCGCTCCGCGGAGAAGGCGCTGCGCAAGGCTGCGGGGGGCGTCGCCGTGTCGACGGATATCGTTGTGACGGCCGATCCCGAGGCAATCGCCGGGGCCGATGCGGTGGTGCTGCCGGGCGTGGGCGCTTTTGCGGCATGCATGTCGGCGGTTGAGGCGCGGCCGGGGCTGATCGAGGCGATGACGCGGGCGGTGCGGGAGCGCGGCGCCCCTTTCCTGGGCATCTGCGTGGGAATGCAGCTGATGGCGACGCGAGGCCTGGAGTTCCGTGTCACCAGCGGGTTGGGTTGGATTTCCGGTGAAGTGCGCCGCCTGACGCCCAGCGACCGCACCCGCAAGGTCCCCCACATGGGCTGGAATTCGCTTGACGACATGACATCCGCAGCCATTTTCGCCGGCCTTCCCGAGCGAGCCGACATGTATTTCACCCACTCTTTCGCATTGTTCCCTGAACAGGACGCCGACGTGGCGGCCTGGACCAACCACGGGGGACGATTTGCCGCGGCGGTGCTGCGTGACAACCTGGCCGGGGTGCAGTTTCATCCCGAGAAATCCCAGGCGGCGGGGCTGCGCCTGCTTGCCAATTTCCTGGAGTGGCGCCCGTGATTCTCTATCCGGCCATCGATCTGAAGGACGGCGAGTGCGTGCGCGTGGTGCGTGGCGACCTGGCGACGGCGACCGTCTTCAACAAGGATCCTGCAGAGCAGGCCAAGGCCTGGGTGGCCGCGGGGTTCGACTGGCTGCACGTGGTCGATCTGAACGGCTCGGTCGAGGGCCGGGCGATCAATGATGCGGCCGTGGAGGCGATCCTGACCTCGGTGTCCATTCCGGTGCAGCTGGGCGGCGGCATCCGGTCGCTGGCCAGCGTCGAGGGCTGGATCGAGGCGGGCGTCAGCCGGGTGATCCTGGGAACCGCGGCGGTGCGCGATCCCGAGTTGGTCAAGACGGCGGCGCGCCGCTGGCCCGAGCAGATCGCGGTCAGTGTCGATGTGCGAAAGGGCAGGGTCGCCGTGCAGGGTTGGACCGAGGATACCGCGCTCGACGCCATAACGGTCGCCAGGCGGTTCGAGGACGCCGGCGTCGCCGCGCTGATCATCACCGACATAGATCGCGACGGGGCCCTGATGGGCTTCAACATCGAGGTGTTCGGCGCCATCGCCGACGCCGTCGACATCCCGGTGATCGCCGCCGGCGGCCTGGCCTCGGTCAAGGACATCGAGCGCCTGCGCGCGTGGCCCGGCGCGCCGATCGCCGGCGCGGTGCTCGGGCGGGCGTTGTACACCGGCGCGATCGGGTCGATCGAGGCGCTGGCCGCGGCCGCGTGAAAAGCGGAAAGCCTGAAATGCTCAAGGTTCGCGTGATTCCGTGCCTGGACGTCAAGGATGGCCGGGTGGTCAAGGGTGTGCGGTTCGTCGAATTGCGCGACGCTGGCGATCCGGTCGAACAGGCGGCGGCCTATGACGCCGCCGGGGCGGACGAGCTGATGTTCCTCGACATCACCGCGACCCACGAGGGGCGCGGCCTGATCCTGGACGTCATCGCCCGGACGGCGGAGGTCTGCTTCATGCCTGTTTCGGTCGGCGGCGGCATCCGTACCGTCGAGGACGCCCGGCGCCTGCTACGCGCCGGCGCCGACAAGATTTCCATCAACAGTTCGGCGGTCGAGACGCCTGTCCTGATCTCGGACTGCGCCGACGCATTCGGCTCGCAGGCGACCGTGGTGGCGATCGACGCCAAGCGCCGGGCCGGCGGCGGCTGGGAGGTGTTCACCCACGGTGGGCGCAGAGCGACCGGGCGTGATGCGGTGGCCTGGGCCGCGGATGTCGTCGCGCGCGGGGCTGGAGAGATCCTGCTGACCTCGATGGACCGCGATGGCGCCCGCAACGGCTACGACATCAAGCTGCTGAGCGCCGTCAGCGATTCCGTTGGCGTGCCGGTGATCGCCAGCGGCGGGGCCGGCAACACCGATCATCTCATCGAGGCCATCGAACGTGGTGGCGCGGATGCGGTTCTGGCTGCCTCGATCTTTCACTTCGGCGAGATCACCATTGGCGAAGCCAAGGCGGCGATGGCGCGGGCCGGCGTGCCCGTGCGGCTCACCTGAGCCGCGGAAGGATTTTCCATGAGCCGGTTCAATGAGGTCCTCGACCGACTGATCGCCACCATCGAGTCGCGGCGCGGCGCCGATCCCGGCGCCTCATGGTCCGCCCGCCTGCTTGCCGATCCGGCGCTGGCGGGAAAGAAGCTCGCCGAGGAAGCCCTGGAGGCCGCGATCGCCGCCGTCCAGGGTGATCGTGAGGCTATCGCAAAGGAAGGCGCGGACGTCGTCTACCATCTGCTGGCGCTGTTGGTCGGCGCGGGCGTCAGTCTCGACGACGTCGCCGCTGTTCTGGAGGCACGCGAGGGACGCTCGGGGGTCGACGAAAAGGCCTCGCGCCAAGCCTGAATCTGGCGTTCGCTCAATTCGCGTCGGAGGTCGGACGTCCCTTCAGAAAGTCGATGATCATGCGCCGCTTGGCCGGATCCCCGACCGACACGGACATCCTCGTGCCGGGAATCATCGCGCGTGGGTCGAGAAGCCAGCGATCAAGGCTGGTCTCGTTCCAAACCACTCCCGAGTGAGCCAGGGCCGCGGAGTAACGGTAGCCGGGCTGTGTCCCCGCCGGTCGGCCGAAAACGTCGTGATGCGAGGGGCCGTATTTGTTGTGATCGAGGGCGTGGCATCCGCCGCAACGCGACCGGTAGAGCGACTCGCCGGTCATCTCTGTCGGACCCGTACCAAACGGCCACTGAAATGTACCTCCAAGCGCCTGCGTCGCCACGCAGAGGCCGATCAGGCAAAGGATGAGGCGAGTTCGGATGGCGTTCATGTTCGGCTCACTCGATGCGTTGCTTTGGTTCACGCGCGGCGCAGTTTGCCGACCACGCCGAGGTGGGTGTGGCCGAAGGCGGTGGGGTATTTCAGGCCGTAGCCAAGCATGCGGTCGAAGCCGATGTGGGCCACCCAGATCAGCGCCAGCGAGACCAGCAAGGGCTGAGCAAGAACGATTCCCGTAACGCCAAGAACTGCCGCCAGAATGTAGCTGTGGCCGATGTTATAGCCGACCGCGCCGATCTTCCGGCCGGCGAGATAGCCGAGCATCGACAGGTCGGGCGTCAGAAACATCAGCGCGAACAGGACCCAGCCTCCGCCGATCCTCGCGTAGGCCGCGCAGGCCGCCGCAAGCACGAGCGCGCCCTCAATCCGCAAAATCATGGCGGGCGCGGCGGTGACGAATCCCTCGGTCGGACGGATTTGCGCCTTGGTGGCGGCGTCGAATTGGGTGGCGGCAGTCAAGGTCGACATGGCGCGGTTCCGGTCTGAGAGGCGATCCCCTGTATGGATCGCGCTCATAGTGCCGGTCGCGCCGCCTATGCGCGATTGGATGAATGTGTGGAACAGATCAACGAAAATGCATGGCCGGGTGGCTCGGCCGAGACATCACCGGATTGACGATATGTCCGGTTCGGCGGTGATCGGGCGGTCGCTGGGGGCCGCCCGCCCGTTTTTCGTCAGTGGCTCTCGGTAAAGGTCACCGACGGCGGCGTCCCGCTTGCTGTCTTGCAGGCGCCGACCTTGAGGTTGTTGGTCTCGCTGGTGGTGCCCGTGTCGCCCGAGCACACCGGCGCGGCGGTCGACCCGTCAGTCAGGGCGATTTTCACGGTCACGGTGGAACCGATGTTGAATGAGGCGTTGGCGCCGCTTCCGTCACCGACGATATTGTACTCGGTGCCTTTCCAGAACCCGGCCAGTCCGACGACGCTGTCCTGACCGGTGGTGCTGTAGGCGTTGGTCGCGGTGGTGAAGGTGAGCGTGTCGATTCCGCCGGCGACAGCCTGGGCGGAAAGCCCTAGAAAGGCCAGTTGAGCGATCACCTGGGTCGGAACCTGCACGGCGGCGCCGCTGAGATAGCAGTCCGGACCCAGAGGCTTCCAGCCGACCGGGCAAATGGCCAAGTAGTTGATCAGCCAGTACTCCAGGAACGCCTTGCCGGTGTTCGAATAGATGAACTGCTCCCAGCCCTGGCATTTGGCGGGGATGGCGGCGCCGCTGCAGGTCGGGCTGGCGAAGTACTGCGAATTGAGCTGGATCGAATAGACGTTGGGCTTTTTGCGCTTACCGATCTCCGTGGTCACGCCGGTCACGGTCGGGAACGAGCCGACGGCCGCCGAGGTCAATCCGGCCGACACGGCGGTGTAGTCGATACCGGCGCCGGCGCCGACGCCGGCGAACCAGCCGCGGCGATTTTGGCCAGGAATATAGGGGATGTCCGGCGCGGCGACGCAGGCGACGTCCGACCAGCTTTCGGCGGGGTAGGCGGCGGTGAAGCAGCCCTCATGAGGGACCGGAAGGTGGGCGATGCCGGTGCGCCAGGCGAACTGGGCCCGGGATTGGGCGTCGGCCGGGCTCTGGGCCGCGACGACGCTGGTGGCGAGACCTAGCGCGGCGGCTATGCCCACCAGGGCGCGAACGGCGGTTGAACCGAACATGAGCATGATGTTCCTTCCCGTATGAGGTAATGTTCAAATCGCCGCGCCGACGCGGGCTTGGCGATTGCGTAGTTGGCAGAGCCACTGGACGCCGCAGCATACGTGGCCGGCGTGTAAAGCCAACCGCCGAATGGCCTGTCGTCGGATCGGTCATGGATTCCGCCGGACATGGCGATGGATTTTACGTGCTGACCGGGTATCAGGCGTTGGATGGACATTGATCTGATTGACCTCGGCGCGACGGAGCCGGCGGACTACGGTCCCGTATTGACAGCCCTGCTGGCGTTGAACAACGCTCATGAGGTTGAGCTTTCCCGACTGGATGGAGACCGCCTGGCGCGGCTTATCGACCAGGCGTTCATCGCCAGGCGAATAGGTCTCGTTGAGGCTTTCATCATCAGTTTCGACCAGGACGCGGACTACGACGGCGTGAATTTTCATTGGTTCCGCGCTCGGTATCAGCGATTTGTCTACGTCGATCGCGTCGTCGTCGCGCCCGAGGCGAGAGGGCGCGGCCACGCCCGTCGACTGTACGCGGACCTCTTCGATCAAGCCCGTCGCGCCGGGCACGCCAGGATAGTCTGTGAGGTGAATTCGTCGCCGCCCAATCCCCAATCCGACGCCTTTCATGCGTCGCTGGGTTTCTAGCAAGTCGGCGTGGCCGCGATCCATGACGGCGCGAAGACCGTCCGCTACCTGTCCCTGGACCTTGCGGGAATCGCCTAGGGCCGCACGAACTTCAGTGCGTACTGGTCGGTGTGGCCGCGGATCGCGGGGTCGAAAATCGTCCGTGTGTGATCGTCGCCAGGCCGCTCCAGAAACCCGCCCTCAGAGATCAGGCTGAAGCCGGCGGCCGTGACCTCGGCGATCACCCGCGCCTTGTCGATCCGGTGCAATCTCGCGATGTCCGTGTCGGTCGCCCGCGGATTGGCCTGGTGGTCGAGGATAAAATAGACGCCGCCGGGTTTCAGCGCTTCGAAGACGCGCCGGTTGAACGCCGCCATGTCCACAACGCCGTATTTGGCGATATGAAGGTCGTGATAGTTCTGGGAAATCCAGAAGATGTCGACCTTGCGCGGCAGCTTGAACTGGCCAAACGGCTCGACATCGAGGAACACATTGTCCCGGCCCCGCTCGGTCAGCAGCTTGGTGTCGGCATCGACCGATTCCTTCCAGCCGGCGTTTTCCAATCCATAGACCCTGCCTATTGGACCAACGACGTCGCTCAGCAGGCGCGTGTAGTAGCCGCCGCCCGGGAACAGCTCGGCCACGACGGTTCCTGGAGTAACGCCGGCGAAGTTGAGGGTGTCGATCGGATCGCGCAGCGTGTCGGCGGCGACATCGTCCCTGGGCCGTGTTGGATCGGCGACGGCGTCGGCGACATAGGTCGAGGCCACCAGGGCGCGGGTCTCGCCGGCGCCAAGCGTGAGGATAGTTAGCGCGATCACTAAAGAGAGCTTCATTGCCGACCTCCAACGCCACCCGGTGTAGTGGCGTCCATAACGCCCCGCTGACTATCATGACTATCGTTGCGCGGGGAGGTAGGCGCTCTGTGGACGGCTGATCGGTGCTCTGGGCATCGTCAGCGAATAATCGGTGGAGCGAACGCAGAAGCAGGGTGTCGCTGGGCGGCCAGCCTTCGGCATAGCCGTCACTGCCTACATGGCCCGAAGAACTGGCGCCGATGATCGTGGCGGGGGCTATCGGCGGCGCCGCCAAGCGCATTGTTCCGCGGGATTTGTACAAGCTGTTGCTCTCGGCTCTGGATTAGGCGTCATGTCCGATCCCGCGACCTTTTGGCGGAGATTCGCGCGATGAACCTGATCGATGAAGAGCTGACACGAGAGCGGTTCGACTTCATGGGCCCGGACCTGGTGCAGCGTCTGCTCGACGCGCTCACCCGCGATCTGCACAAGTGGGCTGAGCGCCTGTTCATCGCCTTCGATGTCGGTGATGACGAGACAATCCGCAACGCTCGCCATTCGATACGCGGTCTGTGCAGTAATTTCGGCGCGACGCCGCTGCATGAAATGGCTGAGACGGAATTGACGACACCGGAATCGCAGGCGGCGTTCCGCTCGCTGCGTGATGCGACGCTCGACGCAATCCGCGAGACCGCCAAAGGTCCAGGCGGTTCTTGACCGTTTCGAGCCCGGCAGGGTTGGCGATCGAGCGGCCTATCGACTAACATCCGGCGCGGAACGCCGGAATGGCGATGCGCCGCGCTCTGAAACGCGGTGAACTGGAGGAAACGAACAATGGACCAGAGGCCCTACAGGCTGGACGCGAGCTGGCCGCAATATCCCGCGGACATGAGTTTCGAGATGGGCTCGGGCGTCACCGTCGACGACGACGGGATCATCTATCTGTTTACCCGCGACCTGGAACACTGGGCGGCTCACCCGCTGGCGATGAGCCTGAAGATGGGCAAGAGTAGCGTTTCCATGTTCAACCGCGCGGGCGACTATCTCGGCAAGTGGGGGCCCTCGGACGAGCCGGGCTTCGCGCTGGGCGCCCACACAATTTACTTCATCGACGGCTGTATCTGGACCGTCGACCGCGACGGCCACATGGTCAAGAAGTACTCGAAGGACGGCAAGCTTCTGCTGAGCCTTGGAACGCTCGGCAAGCCTGGCGACAGTCCATATCTGTTCAACGGCCCGACCGGCGTCGTGGTGCAGAAGAACGGAAATATCGTGGTCACCGACGGCTACTGGAACGCCCGGATGATCTGGTATTCGCCCACGGGCGGGTACATCAAGGAGATCGGCGGCTGGGGAAACGAGCCCGGTCAGTTCAACTCGCCGCACGCCGTGGCCCAGCTGCCTGACGGACGCCTGCTCGTCGTCGATTTCAAGGGTGGCGCGATGCATCCCTACATGACCGTTCCTGGCCAGATCGCCGACCATCGCAAGGTCGATGATCCCAATCGCCAGAGCCGCATTCAGGTATTCGATCCCGAAGGGAACTTCCTGGAGCAGTGGACCCACATTACGCCGCTCAGCCTCGCGGTCTATGGTGACCGTATCTACGCCAGCGACGAGTATCACGATCTGGTCGTGCTGGACGCCTCAACGTTCAAGGAACTGGAGCGCCACAAGAATCTGGCGATTTACATCCACCAGATGGCGATGGATCAGCACGGCGATTTTTATACCGCTACAGTCTATCCCGAGCATGCCGGCGCCAAGCGCGGTCGGGAAGGTCCTTCACATCATCGTTGGACGCGAGAACCGGCGGGACAAACCGCGGAAACACGTTCGGCCGTATCAGAACCGGCTTGAGTGGAGTCAAATTGGTAGGCGCGGTTCTTCGCCTATTGCCGGGTTGCGTGCGGGCGTGCGTAAATTCCAGATCGTGATATGAAATTGCCGGAAAGCCGGAACCCGGCGCCGATTCAAGGGAGTTAACTACATGGGGCAGGTCATCGTCGTCGCGAGGCTTGATTTCGCGACACAGGAACAACGTGACGAAGCCGTGCGACTGACGACGCCGGTGCAGATGGGCACGCGCAACGAGGAAGCGGGCTGCCATGCCTATTGCTTCGCCGCCGACCCGGGCGTGCCGACCCGGATACAGGTCTATGAACTGTGGGAAGACCGCCAGTCGCTGAAGGCGCATTTCGACCACCCCTACTATGCGCGGATGGTCGAGATTCTGCGCGGCATCGGCATCGTCGATACCGCCAATCAGGTCTATGCCATTGGCGAGCATGGTCCTGTCTATGGTCCTGACGGCAAGGCCAATCCGGAGTTCTTCGGAAGCTGAGATTTTCGGCCGGCGTTGAACGCCGGGGAGGAATGAGATGAGCGAACCGGTCCTGTTCACCAATCTGCGTCTTTTCACGGGCGTCGACGAAGAAGTGATCGACAACGGCGCGGTGTGGGTCGACGGCCAGTATGTACGCTATGCCGGACGGGCAGCGGACATCGGTCCGGCGGCCGACGGGGTTCGTCGCGTCGACCTGGGTGGTCAGTTCGTGATGCCGGGGATGACGGAGTCCCACGCTCATATCTCCTACACCAACAACGGCCCCACTGACCTCGACAAGACGCCGGTCGAAGAGGCGATGGTGTGGTCGATCGACAATGCCCGCCTGATGCTGGGGTCCGGCTTCACCTCGGCGATCAGCTTCGGCTCGGTGCACCGCATCGACGTGTATCTGCGGGATTCGATCAACAAGGGCCTGATTGCCGGTCCGCGTCTGTGCGCCTCGGGCCGTGATGTCGGCGCCACCGCCAGCAACGCCGACCTGCACCCCGACTACGCCAAGCCGCAGATGGAGGGTCTCGGCATGCTCGCCGACGGTCCCTGGGCGGTGCGCAAGGCGGTGCGCACACTGCGCAAGAACGGCGCCAACGTCGTCAAACTGTTCCTCGATGGCGAAGGGCTTACCGACCACGCTCCTCCTGGTGAACTGACCTACACCGACGAAGAAGTCGAAGCGGCGATTTCGGAGGCGCACACCCGTGGCATGCGCGTTGCCACCCACTCGAGGTCAGCAGCGTCCGTGAAGCAGGCCGTGCGGTTCGGCGCGGACTTTATCGGCCATGCCAACTACCTCGACGACGAAGCCGTCGACATGCTCCGGCAGGCCCGTGACCGGTTGTTCGTCGGTCCGGCGATCGCCTGGGAAATGCAGTTCCTCGCCAATCACGAGAGTATGGGCTTCACCCGCGAGCAGTTCCGAGCCCGCGGCTATGAGCGAGAAATCGAAGCGACCGTCGACGCGGTGAAGCGTCTCAAGGCGGTCGGCGTGCGCGTCCTGATCGGCGGCGACTACGGCCTCAACATCACGCCGCACGGCACCTACGCCAAGGATCTGGAATATTTTGTCGACCTGTTCGACATGACGCCGGCCCAGGCTCTGCTTTGCGCCACCCGCGACGGCGGCGCGGCGGTCGACCCGGGCGGCATGCTCGGCACGCTGGAGAACGGCAAGTACGCCGATCTCATTATCGTCGATGGCGATCCAACGGTCGACGTACGGGTCCTGCAGGACCACAGTCGGATCACCGCGGTGATGAAGGACGGCCAGCTCTATCGCGGCCTGACCCGCAAGACGAACCCCTACCACGCCTCCGCCGACGACCTGGCGGCGCCGCGTTCCTCGGCGCCGGCCAGCGCCCGGACCGCGGAAAAGGTGCTCGCCTCCGTCGACTAACGCTTCTCTTCACCCTCTGGGAGAAGGTGGCCTGAAAGGCCGGATGAGGGTTTTTCCGCGCAAAGGCGACCTGCACGCGCAAGGCGCGACCGTAGCGGCGATACTCTTGTATCTGGAATTTGGCGCTGACGCGTGATTGACATGGCGCTGTTGGGGGATGGGCGGCCAAGGACAGCGTTGCCGCCGGGGTCTCCGTATGGGGCGATTGCCGCGCTGAGCCGGACCCGGGTCGCACTCTGGCGCGCCGAAAGCCGGGGCCAGGGCCAGCGACGGGCGTTGGCGATGCGCGGAGATAAATACTGTGTCCCCGGATCTCCTCTAGCGACGACTACCCAGGAGGAGAAAAAATATGCCGTTGGATCGCAAATTGATTGGTGTGTTGTTTGAATTGAGTGTGGCTGCATTGATCTATTTTACGCTAAAAAGTGGACGAATAAATATAATAAACTTAAATTTAGAAAGAAAATCCGACCCGTATAGGTTCTTTATTGTTGTGGCGATATTGATTGCGTTTCTTCTTGCGGGAATCCTCGAACTATTCGGGATTCATGTGCCAATGCCGGAGACCAGTTGGGATGCCCTGTCAGGAGAGTTATCGGGCAATCGGTGATATCGGCCGAAATTACGATGACGCCATATGAATTGTCGAAATATCAACGATTCTCAAGGGGGACTTGTGAGCCTGTGCAGGATTTGAAGCCCGATCATGTAGCGCTGTAGTGCGACAACAACCCGCCTATGGCCGCCTCTCGTCGTATAGCAGATCGAACGGGACTGGTACTGGAACAACCTACGGCTATTACAGGGCGGACCGGATCAAAAACCCCCTAAAGAGCAACCTGCTTGGTTGCGACGGGAACCGCCAATCGTCGACGCCGGTCCCCAAC
>JANXTX010000062.1 GCA_025352165.1 Caulobacteraceae bacterium
CCCGCGAATCCGCTCCCATTGGTCGTCGCGAAGGGCAAATCGCTTCGGTGGCGTCATCAGGGTCAGCTCCAAAATCGCTGACACCCCATGAATCGAGATTTGCTGGCCGAGGGAATCCCTTAAATGACGACAGGCCCTAGTTCATATCGAACTCCTTTCCGTGCCTCTGCGGCACACATTGTGTCCCTGGATATCCGTTGAGGGGCCGATGTGCCATCGGCTGCCGGCTGGGAAGCCGGCGGTCCAGTAGTGGGCATCAAGGCGGGTTGCTGTCAGTCGGCGGAGTTTGGTTCGCCGGTGATCAACACGAAGGCGTTTGTGATCCGCGTGTTGGTTTCGGTCGCGAAAGCGGTCGGGGCGAAGGCGCGGAGGCTGTCGATCAGGGCGATCATCCGGCCGCGGGAATCCCAGTAGTCGATGAGTTCGTCCTCGCGCAGCGCGCGGGTCGGGTTCAGGCAGCCGACGCTTGAGAGATAGAGGTTCGGCGGATGTCCGGGGTGGATGAGGATCGCGGTGCGGTTGCCGGTTTCCTCCAGCCGAACGCCCGGCATCGGGTCGAGCCCTGGCGTCGTCAGGCTGTCGCTGTAGCCGATCGTGCGGTAGCGCCCGAACTGGGTCCACAGGGGGTAGCGGCCAGGCTCGATCCGCAGGCCGGTGTCGGGAACGGCGTTGTTGCCCGGGCCTATGCATTCGCACATGAAACCGCTGAGCGAAGGATCGGGCCGGCCATCACGATAGGCCTGGTAGCGTCCGTAGGTGCGGCGCGCATCACCCGCCCGATGCATGACCAGGCGCTCGACAAGCAGTTCCCAGCCTCGGCCGGCGATGGTCAAGCGTCGTCCCCGTATGTCCAGCTCAAGGCCCCGCAATGGCAGTTCGCGCGCATCATCACTGCTGCTCCCAGAGGCGGTTTTGGGCTAGGACTTGGCAATGGTCCCAACACGCTCACTGTTTGTCACACGCCTCTATGAGGCCACTCTGGCCGCTGATCCAGCGTTCGCACCGTTCAATAGCGAATTGGCGGACGCCTGCGCGATGCTGGCGGCGGAGGACGTCGCCGGCAAGGCCTGGTGCCGCGCGAACGGCTACGGCGGTTACACCTCCTATGCCTCGCTGAACGACCTGACGACCCGCGCCAGTGTGTTCGCTGACCTGAAACGGCGGCTGGACCGGCACGCGGCGGCGTTCGCCGGGGAGCTGGCGATGGACCTCGGGCCACGCGGAAGGCTGCGGCTCGACAGCCTGTGGGTGAACCTGCTCAAGCCGGGCGCGGCGCACAGCGGCCATATCCATCCTCACAGCATCATTTCCGGAACGATCTACGTCACGACGCCTGTCGGCTGTGGCGGTCTGCGGCTGGAGGATCCGCGACTGCCGATGATGATGGCTGCGCCGCCCCGGCAAAGCGATGCGCCGGAGGATATGAGAACCTTCGTGACCCTGACGCCCGCCGCTGGAACCATCTTCATGTGGGAAAGCTGGCTGCGTCATGAGGTGTTGCCCAACCACGCCAGGACGCAGCGGGTCAGCATCAGCTTCAACTACGGGTGGCGGTGAACTCGGCCGAGTAATCGTACCCCGCGCAACGCCAATCACGCCATTGCCTCACCGGCTGCCGCACATCAAATAGACCGGATGACAACACCTCCCTCGCCACCCAGGATGTCCAAGCGGATCGTTCAGCTCGGCCGTGAGCGCGTCGACGACTATGCGTGGATGAAGGACGACAACTGGCAGGCGGTGCTGCGCGATCCAGGCTCGCTAAGGCCGGAGATTCGCGAGCATCTGGAAGCTGAGAACGCCTACACGGTAGCGATGCTGGGTTCGACCGAGGCGCTGCAGGCGACCCTTTTTGAGGAAATGAAGGGCCGCCTGAAGCAGGACGACAGCTCGGCGCCCGTGCCGGACGGCCCGTTCGAATACTTCAGCCTCTACGAGATCGGCGCCCAGCACCCCAGGCATGTTCGACGCGCGCGCGGCGCGGAGCACGAGCTTGCCGTCCTGCTGGACGAGGAGGCGGAATCGACGGGCAAGGCATATTATGCGGTAGAGGCCGCGGCTCATTCACCCGACCACAAGCTCTACGCCTGGGCGGTGGACGAACATGGCTCCGAATATCACCAGATCCTCATCCGCGACCTGCGGACCGGCGAGGTACTGGAGAACGGGCCCGAGAGCGCGACGGGCGATTTTGTCTTCTCACCCGACTCGCAATGGCTGTTCTGGGTGTGGCGCAACGAGAACGCGCGCCCGGCCAAGGTGTTTCGCCGGCCGGCGCGCGGAGGCGATGATGTGCTCGTCTACGAAGAGAGCGACGAAGGCATGTTCCTTGGCGTCGGCGTCACCTCGGACCGCGGCCATATCGTAATAGGCGTGCAAAATCAGGAAACCAGCGAGGCCTGGCTTATCCCGGGTTCGAACCCGACCGAAGCGCCAACGATCGCGGAACCGCGCCGGGTCGGTGTGAGGTACGACCTCGATCACTGGGGCGACCGATGGGTGATCCGCACCAACGCGGACGGGGCGGTCGACTTCAAGCTGGTGACCTCCCGCGCCGTGATCCCTTCTTCCGAGACATGGGAGGTATTGGTCGAACATTATCCGGGCCGCCTGATCGCCGGCGTCGCGGCCTATCGTGACTTTCTGGTTCGGCTCGAACGCGAGGACGCCTGCAACCAGATCGTCATCATGGACCGCGACGGCGTGGAACACGCGATCACGTTCGACGAAAGCGCCTACTCACTGTCGCTGACGCCCGGCTTTGAGTACGACACGACGACAACGCGGTTTGTCTACCAGTCGCCGACAACACCGCGGCAGTGGTTCGACTACGACATGGCGGAGCGTACGCGTCTGTTGCGCAAGACGCAGGAAGTTCCCTCCGGCCATGACCCGTCCCGCTATGAAGCGAGGCGCCTTCACGCAATCGCGGCCGACGGTCAGACCGTACCCATCACGGTGCTGAAACTGCGGGACACACCGCTGGATGGCTCGGCGCCGCTGATGCTCTACGGCTACGGATCCTATGGCATCCCGCTGGACCCGTCGTTCTCGACCCAGACGCTGAGCCTCGTCGATCGCGGGTGGATCTGGGCGTCAGCCCACATCCGTGGAGGTTCGGACAAGGGTTGGGGCTGGTTCCTCGATGGTCGGGGGCCGAAAAAGAAGAACACATTCACAGACTTCATCGCCTGCGCCCAACATCTGGTCGCGCATGGCTATGGCAAGGCGGGCCGTATTGCGGCCTATGGCGGATCGGCGGGCGGCATGCTGGTCGGCGCGGTGGCGAACATGCGGCCGGATCTCTGGGGCGCGGTGATCGCGGCGGTGCCGTTCGTGGACGTGCTCAACACGATGAGCGATGATTCACTGCCCCTGACGCCGCCGGAATGGCCGGAATGGGGCAACCCGCTGACGGATGAGGCGGCCTACGACTACATCGCCAGCTACAGCCCCTACGACAACGTCACCGCGCAAGCCTATCCCGCCATCTTCGCACATGGAGGTCTGACGGACCCGCGCGTTACCTGGTGGGAACCGGAGAAATGGATCGCCCGGCTTCGCAACCACAGTACCGGCGATCGGCCATTGCTGCTGAAGGTCAATATGGAGGCCGGACACGGCGGTGCATCCGGGCGGTTCGATCACCTGAAAGAGGTCGCTCTCGACTACGCCTTCGCGATCTGGGCCCTGCATACTGATGGAGACTTGCCGTGATCATCCGCCCGGCGGTCCCTGGCGACATTGCAGCGATTACCGACATCTACGGTCATCATGTCCTGAACGGGCTTGGCACATTCGAGGAAGTCCCGCCCGACTCCGCTGATATGGCGGCGAGGATGGCCGGCGTCGAAGCTTACGGCCTTCCCTATCTGGTCGCCGACGACGGCCGGGTCCTCGGCTATGCCTACGCGGCGCCGTTCCGGACGCGCGCGGCGTATCGCTTCACCGTCGAGGACAGCATCTATGTTTCGGCCGGACAGGTCGGACGCGGAGTCGGCAAGGCCTTGCTGGGGCGGGTGATCGAGATCTGCAGAAGCAAGGGCCTGCAACAGATGATGGCGGTGATCGGCGACTCCGACAACGCCGCCTCGATCGGCCTGCACAAATCCATGGGCTTCGAACACACCGGACTGTCGCCTGCCGTTGGCTTCAAGTTCGGCCGTTGGGTCGACGTGGTCTGGATGCAGCTTGCGCTAACGGCTTGTAATGCGGCAAAGATGTCGCCCATCGGATGAAATACCCGCTGGCGTGTGATCCGCGGGAGGGTATCATCCATAGCGAATCGGGCGCCTGATCAACGTCTATGTCGAGGCCAAAGTCCGGGCTCTGATGACCAACAACACTGCCGCTCTGTCGCCCGAAGAGGCTGGCCTTCGCGCCCATCCCGCGCCCATCGCGCGTTTCGAGTCCGTATCGCCAAACAAGACTGATGAGACCGGCGGCTCCCGCGGGTTTTCATTCGCGCTGGCGCCGGGTTCGTTTCATATCCTCACCGGAGCGCCCGGAAGCGGCAAGACATCAATACTGCGACTGCTCTGCATGGTGGAACGCCCCGGTAGGGGACGCATCCAGCTATTCGGACGCGATGTTGAATCAATGAGCCGGACCGAGGCAGCGGCCGCGCGGCGGCGTATCGGGGTGATGTTTCCGGATCTTCCCCTGCTCGAGCACCTGTCCGTGTTCGAAAATGCGGCGCTTGTGCCGCGCATATCCGGGCGGAACCGCCGTGAGTACGCGCCGGAGGTTGTCGAGGTGCTCCGCTGGGTTGGCCTCGGCCGGAAGCTGGATGAGAAGCCAGCCGGGCTCTCGACCGGCGAGAAGCGTTGCCTGGCCATCGCCAGAGCCGTGGCCAATGGCCCGGAAGTTATTCTCGCCGATGAGCCCACCGCCGATCTTGACGCCGTCAGCACCAGGCGCGTGTTACGGCTGCTGGCCGAACTGGCGAGTTCGGGGGCGACCGTATTGATGGCGACAACCGATGAAGGCCTGGCGGCGACGTCGGGCGCGCAGATCATGCATCTTCAGGATGGTCGCCTCGTGCTGGTGGAGCCCGCCAGCCCGGGACTGGTTCCGTGAAATCCCGGTCACAGGCAATCCTGCCGCACGGAGGCGAGCGCGTCTGGCCGCACATCGCGACATTCGCCTTCCTGTCTTTCCTCGCGGCGCTGCTTGCCGTCGCCGCTGTCGCCGGAAGCCGCCTTGTTGTCGACTTCGCGGAGCGGTTGCAGGGTTCAGCGACGGTCGTCGTGCACGGCGCCGGTCTGGAGAGCCCGGACGCAGCCGCGGCGCGCGCGACGGAAATCCTGGCCGGAACCAAAGGCGTCGCACGCGCCTGGATGCTGGCGCCGCAGCGCGCCGACGCGCTTGTCGCGGGACTGATTGATGGCGACCTGACCGATGGTCGATTGCCTTCGACGGACAGCGCCGGCCCGCCGATCATCGCTGTTTCATTTGCGCCGGGAGCGGCGACCAATGCCGCGTCGCTGAACCACCTGCTTCGCTCGGATGGATTGACGGTGGCGGTTGACGATCACCGGATATGGTCCAGCCGGCTCTGGCAAGCGGCGGCGATTACCGCTGCTGTGGTGACACTCGCGTGGCTGGCGCTTTTCCTGGCGGCGACGCTCGTGATGCGACTGGCGACCCGACGTGTTCTGCAGGTGCGCAAGGATCTGGTGAGACTGCTGCACGTGTCCGGCGCGAGCGATGGCTACATCGCCGGGATGTTTCGCGCCCGGATAGGGTCTTATGCGGCCCTGGCTGCATTTGGCGGCGCGGCGGTGGCCGTTATCGTGGCTGCGACCTGCCGCTATGCCGGTGCGCCTGAACTCGCCTGGACGGACCTGGCGGCCGCGTTGTGCTGGCCGGCGATAGCCGTCGCGGTATCGGTGAGCGCCACCACCGGCGCCACTCGTGCGGTGCTCAAGCTGACTCCATGAAAGGCCTTGCCCTGGCCCTGGTCCTGCTGGTCATCTGGGCCGCCGGACTGCATGAGTTTGCCGATCGTGTCGCGCGCCTCACGCCCGCCGCGGATCCCTCGCCGGCCGATGGAATCGTGGCCCTGACCGGCGGTTCAGACCTGCGCCTGGAAGCGGCGACGCGACTGCTGGAGGCCGGCAAGGGGCATCGGCTGCTTGTCTCCGGCGTGAACCGGCGGGCAACCCGGCAGGACGTCTGGGGCGTGACCGGCGCCGCCAAGCCGCTGTTCGATTGCTGCGTCGATCTTGGCTTTACCGCGGCCGATACCATCGGCAATGCGCGAGAGACCGCCGAATGGGCGCGATCGCTGGGATATCGGCGACTGATCCTGGTCACGGCGGACTACCACATGCCCCGCGCCATGCTGGAGCTGCGCTCGGCGATGCCCGACGCGGAGATCGTGTCATATCCGGTCGCGACAACCGACCTCGACGCCCAGCACTGGCATGCGAGCAGTGGCGGCGCGAAACGCATGGCGCTGGAGTACTGCAAATATCTTGCAATCCTGGGACGCGAGGCGATGTTCAGGCTAGGTGGTCACGGCCGGCCCATGAACGCCGTCCGGAGCCCGGCATGATCGTCGTCAGATCCCTGATCTTCACCCTGTTGTTCTACCTGTGGTCGGCCGCCGTCGCGGTCACCTGCGTGCCCGTTCTATGGTTCGCGCCACGCGGCTGGGCCGTGGCGGTGATGCGCTTCTGGTCCCGCACCGTGGTCAGCATGCTGCATCCGATCTGCGACGTCAAAGTTGAGATGCGCGGATTGCAACATCTGCCGAAGGGGCGCGCCCTGATCGCCGCCAAGCACCAGTGCATGTTCGACACCATGGCGCCGCTGAGCGCGTTCCCCGACGCCGCCTTTGTGATGAAGCGGGAGCTCATGAGCATTCCCGTCTATGGCTGGTACAC
>JANXTX010000066.1 GCA_025352165.1 Caulobacteraceae bacterium
GTACACCGTGGTCGCCTGGCGCGGCGATGGCGGCCAACCGGCCGAGGCGCTGGTGCGGACCGCCCTGAAGGATCTGGCCGCCCAGCTCGACCCGGCGCAATTCGCCCAGATCCATCGCGCCTTCGTGGTCAACCTGCGGGCCATCGCCCATGTCGTCCGCGCCGACAACGAAACCGCCGCCGTCCACCTCAAAGAGCGCAAGGATGTGCTGCATGTCAGCCGAAACTACCTGCACCTGTTCCGCCAGATGTAAAAAGGCGGAACAAAGGGATCGGAGTGAATAGCCGGATACGCCAGTGCGCTGCACGCACTGCAAGGTGACGCGGCCCCCTTGAAAGGAACAAACTGAAAACCTGGGTCCCGCCGTGCGGCGGGGACAGCGTGAGGGGGGCGAGTGGCCGGAGCTCTGGCTATTCCGGTCGCGGCTTCATGCGCTCAGCTCAGCAGGTCGCCATCAGGCTGACGTATCGCGCTTGCCGAACAGCTCATGGAACAGCGCCTCGGACCGGCGCATTCCTTCCTCGGTCAGCACCACCGACTTCGCCTTATTGACGGGATCGAAGATCAGATCCTTTTCGTGCAGGCGGTTCATCGCGTCCCAGTCGTACGACTTCCAGGCGCGCGCCAGGCGGCTGAACTTGTCTGTGTCGTGCAGGGTTAGATACATCAACGCCAGGACGGCGTCGTCTATGCGGTCAAGGTCGATTTCAGGCTCGCTCATTGTCGATGCATCCAAGGTTCCGATATCACCTTGAGACTAGCGGTGGATCGCGGCGGCGTCACCAGATCCCGCCTTCCTTCGAATGGCGGCCCCCTGGTCAGCCCTCTCTTCTCCCGCCGGGAGAAGAGATAGAAACGATCCTGGCGGGCCTAGAACGCGACCTCCATCCGGCCGATCTGGCGGATGCCGCCGGGGGCGAGGCGGGGGAAGTCGCCGGCGAGGGTGGCGTTCGGGGCGAGGCGGGCGATGGTGGCGAGGGTCTCCTCCATCTCCGCGCGCGCCAGGGCCTCGCCGACGCAGCGGTGGGCGCCGGCGCCGAAGATGGGATGCCAGCGGGGGTGGTCGGCGCGGTGGATGTCGAAGTGGTCGGGGTCGGAATAGACATCGCGGTCACGCAGAGCCGAGAGCAGCGAGACCGCGATCGGCGTGCCGGCGGGGACCAGATAGCCGTCCATCTCCAGGTCGCGCACGGCGATGCGTGGCACCGCCGCGACGATCGGCTCGAAGCGCAACCCTTCGTCGACGACCCCTTTTTTTAGCCCCTCCGGGTCGGCGCAGAACGCGGCCCACTGATCGGGGCGGGCCAGCAGGTGGGCCAGGGTCATCGACATCGATCCGCGGGTGGTGTCCGAGCCCGCCAGGATCAGGCCAACGACCTGGGCGCGGATCTCGATCTCGCTCATCGCCTCGTCTCGGGCGGTCAGCGCCAGATAGTCGGTGAGGAAGTCTTCGCGCGGGGTCGCCCGGCGCTGGGCCAGCAGGTCGGCGACATAGGCGTCGAATGCGGTCAGGCTGGCCTCGATCGCCTCGCGCCGCTCGAGATCGACGAAGCCGACAGCGGCCGCCGTGTCGGCGATCCACTGCATGAACACCGGCAGATCGGAGCGAGGAATGCCCATGATGTCGGCGATGATCCGCGCGGGAATCTGGGCGGCGATCTCAGTCACGAAATCCACCGGTCCGGCGCCGACGCGCGGGCCGACCAGCTCGGCGGCGAGGTCGGCGGCCTTGGGACGCATGGCGTCCATCAGCTTGAAGGCGAAGGCCCGCGAGACCGGTCCGCGGCGGCGCTGATGCGCATCGCCGTTGGCGAACAGCATCACCGACTGGGTGAAGGTGAAGATCGGCCCCGAGCTGATCCCCTGCATCAGCTTGGTCTCGGTCTCGATCTGGCGTGTGGCGTCGCTGGTGACCAGGTCGAGATGCCTATGGCGCAGGCCCAGCACCATGCCCATCGGCGTTCGCACGATCGGCGAGGCCTCACGCAGCGCGCGCAGGACGTCATGGGAGTTGGCGTCCGGATCGGGCGACGGCTGGAACGCCGGCGCGTCGGCGAGGGGCTTGAGGGCCATGCGGAGGTCTCCGGCGATTTTGGGTTGCAGTTCACTCCTAAACCCAAGCGGCCGGCAACGAAACACCTTGCTGGCGCGGGTATTGTTTGGCGCCGTCGCAGCTGGCGGACTACACGCGAAAATTGTTTCGCCAGACTGCCGGGCGCGATGACGGCAAGGCAAAGTTCTGGTATGCAATGACGACAGCTTCGAGGGGTAGCGAAGCCAGTGCGGCTCGCACCCGTTCCAGATGGATTTGGGGGACAGACCGTGGCGACCAAGCAAATAATCGGGACGTATTCGGCGGGGTACACGCTCGCGACCAGGTTTTCCGCGATTCACATAACCGCGAGCGGCGCGATCGAAGGGACCGGCCTTTCGGCCGCGAACGCCGCGGTGTTCAACGACGGCCGGATCACTGCTTCCGCCCCCAGCGCGACGGGCGTCGCCATCAGCGGGAGTGGACGCTTGGTCAACGGGACAGGCGCGGCGATCAGCGGCGGAACCGGCGCGGCGGGCGCGAACTATTACTACGTTTACGGCTCCACCGGCGGGACGGGCGGAGCCGGAGGGGCTGGCGCGACCACGGCAGGCGGAGCAGTCGCCAATCGTGCCGCAATTCTTGGCGGGTCGGGCGGCGCGGGCGGTTACGGCTATGACTTCGGCGGCCAGGGCGGCCGGGCGGGCGCGGGGCTGACCAGTTCCGGGGTGACGACGCTGAACAACAGCGGCCAGATCAGCGGGGGCGCCGGCGGGCTCGGCGGCCCAGTATATTATTCACAGTTCGCCGGCCGCAGCGGCGGCGGCGCGGGGGGCGCCGGCGGCGCGGGCGTCGCGCTGCAGGCGGGCGGCGGCATCGTCAATGGCGGCACGATCGCCGGCGGCGCCGGCGGCAGCGGAAACGGCGGCTACGAGGTTGGTGGAACCGGCGGAGCAGGGGGCGTGGCGATCGCGTCCTTCTCAGGAACCGTGATCAACCACGGCGTCATCCTGGGCGGCGCGGGCGGCCGAGGGGGCTCGAGCTATTACGTGGGCGGGGCCGGCGGCGCGGGCGGCATCGGTGTCGCCATATCCAGCGGCGGACTGGCCAATTCCGGCGAGATCGCCGGCGGCGGCGGCGGCGCGACCGGCCGGGCGGAGGATGGACTGGCCAGCGGCCACGGCGGCGGCGGCGTACGGCTCAGCGGCGGCGCCAGCCTGTCCAACAAGGGCACAATCCTGGGCGGCGCCGCCGGGCTGGGCAACGGAACCAGCGGACAAGGCGCGGGCGGCTATGGCGTGGGCCTGGCGGGCGCGGGCGCCGTGACCAGCGCCGGAACCATCGCCGGTGGCGCGGGCAGCGCTTTCGGTGAGGCAAGCGGCGGCGGCGCGGGTGTCGTCGTGCTGTCAATCAGCGGACCGGTGACCAATCTGGGCCAGATCACCGGCGGGGCCGGCGGGTCGGGCGGCTCAGCCTATTATACCGGCCACGACGGCGGACGCGGCGGCGCGGGCCTGGCGGCCGCTGCCTCGGCGGCCTTCATCAATCGTGGAACCGTGACGGGCGGGAACGGCGGCGTCGGCGGCTATGGCGAAATCTATGGAAGCTTTTTCTTCAGCGCCGGCGGAGCGGGCGGACAAGGCGGCGACGGCGTTGACCTGCGGGCCGGCGGCCTGATGACCAACTACGGCGCCGTCACCGGAGGGGTCGGCGCAGTTGGCGGCCAGGGCTATTCCTATGACGGCAAGAGCGGCGCGGGCGGCGACGGCGTCGGTCTCACCGGCGGCGGCCTGATCAACGCGGGCGTGATTGCCGGCGGCGCGGGCAGCGAGGGCGCCTACTCCAGCGCCTCGCGTCGACAACGCGGTGGCGCGGGCGCGGTGGGCGGCTTGGGCGTCCGCCTCGTCGCGGGCGGCAACCTGCTCAACACCGGAACCATTTCGGGCGGCGCCGGCGGCGCAGGCCACGACTATTTCTATCATGCCGGTCCGGGCGGCCATGGCGGCGCGGGAGTCGGAATCGTGTCGGCGGGCGCCCTGGTCAATCGGGGTGTTATCCTGGGCGGGGCCGGCGGCGTGGGAGGACTGGATCACCACGGCAGGTCGGGCGGCGATGGCGCGGCCGGCGCGGGTGTCGAGGTGGCCTCCGGCGTGACGGCGACTGTCGAGAACGCCGGCACCATCGTCGGCGCCGTGGATTCGGTGCTGTTCGCCGGGACAGGCGATGTGCTGATTGTGGATGCCGGCGCGGTGTTCACCGGCGCCATGATTGGCGGCGGCGGGTCCCTGGTGCTCGCCGGCGGGACCGGCTCCCTGAGCGGCCTGGGGTCTGGCGGCCAGATATCCGGATCCGACAGCGGGACGTTCTCGAACTTCGGCACATTCAATATCGGCGGACAATGGACACTGACCAGCGACGGCTCGCTCGGCGACAGCCAGAGCCTGACCGTCGGTGGGCGCCTGGATGTCGCCGGATCGGGCGGCGGCGTGCTGAATGAAAGTACGGGCGCCACGATCACGATCAACCAGTCGGCAACGCTGAGGTTCATTGGCGGCGCCGAAACCTTGGCCGGAAAACTCGTCAACAGCGGCCTGCTGTCAGTTTCCGGCGGGGCCGCGGTGACCTTGTCGGGGACGATGAGCGCCTTCGGTCAGGTGGCGATCAATGACGGCAGATTCGATGCAGAGGTCCCATTCAGTGAGAACGTGACCTTCGCCGGAAAGAGCGGTGTTCTGGAACTGTCGCAGTCGACGACGTATTTCTCGACGATTGGAGGATTCGCCGAGAGCGATAGTCTCGACCTGCGCGACATCGGGCTAACGTCCAAGACCAAGGTCACCTTCTTGGGCAACGCGCTGGGTGGCTCCCTGACGGTGACCGATGGAACCCACACGGCCTTCATCCGACTTGCCGGTGATTACCGGAGCGACACCTTCGTCGCCGCGAGCGACGGAGGCGGCGGGGTTTTGCTCACTGTCCACCCTACCGCGCCTTCAGCGCAGGCGTTCGTCGCCAGCATGGCCGGAATGGTGGGCCCGGAGCCGGGAGTGGTGCACGCGGCGGTCGGCAGTCCGTGGGGAGAGTCGAGGTTTTCGGGCCTGGTCTTTGCGAGCCGCGGCCACTCAGCGACCTGATCGAAAGCGACTATATCGACGGCCAACTGCAGTCGATCATCGCCGCCAACGGTATAACCTACAACATGCGCGACCTGACCCAGCCGCCCTATTTCGGCGCGCCGAGCGGGATGAGCCTCGGCGATCGAGCGACCTTCCAGGGAACCGCGCTGTCAGTCTGCAAGAACGGCCCGTAGGGCCGATGGATGGCTCCCGGGACCGCAGTGCGGTACCGGGATATAAGCCAACCAACACCAAATGGTCGCATGGAGAACTTATCCGGAACACCCGGCGGCGGTAGGTTTGCTCATGGTCGTTGAGGTCTTCCCCCCAACTACAACGGCACAGGGAGCGTAGTTCCCGGCCGATGCGGGCGGCTTGGGCGTGCGTCCCGCATTTAACGCACGCCCAAAATACCCCGACCGCGCTGGTTGGCTCGGATGCGGCTGGTTGGTCACAATACCCGGCGGCCGGTGACAAACTGGTAGATGATTACGAAGGCGGCGATCACCAGCAGGAGGTGGATCAGGGCGCCGCCGACATGGAACGCCAGAAATCCCAGCAGCCAGATGACCAGTAGAAAGACGGCGAGCGCGTAAAGCATCGGATTCCTGTCCTGATTGGTCGCCAGCTGCCGGCGTCGACAGTCAAACGCAAAGCCTGTCATTTCGTTCCATGCGGCCTAGGCCATCACAGCCTGGCTATGCTCAAGCGTCGGGTAGTCGGTGTAGTCGTGGGCCCCGCCGCCGTAGAAGGTCTCCAAACCCAACAGCGAGTTGGGCGGCGCGTTGGCGCTAAGGCTCTCGACCAGATCGGGTTGGCGATTAACAGGCGGCCGAATGACACCAGCTCGGCGCGGCAGCATATAGACGCCATCCCTTTTGCGTACGCAGTGGATGCACCAGGCCAAGACGCTCGTACAACTTGAGCGCCTTGATTGAGATTCCAAGCCTGCGTGCGGCCTCCGCGGGGCAGATAAGCTGCATGCGCAATCCCCGTGCGACCATGGTCCTCTCCGTTTCGGATACACTATCTGGTCGTCCCGTGAGTCTAGCTCAAGCCTGATTTGGCGCTCTGCTCCACCAGAGAGCCTGCTGTGTTCTGAATATCTGAATATCTGAATCTCAATTGCACGCGTTCATGACGTGGCAAGCGTCGCGCCCGTGGTCGCCGGCGCGTTGTCCGGATTTGGTCGGGAAGTGGTGCGGATGCTCATCCCACGCTAAACCGCCGGGCGGGCTCCGACCCGCTCATGCCATTCCTTCAGCGCCGGCAGCGCCGGCCAGTCGACGCCATCGAGGGCCGAGACGATCGGCCAGGCAACGATGTCGGCGACGCCGAACTCTCCTCCGGACAGCAAGGCCGCACGAGGACGCCCGATTCGATGTGGCGTACACTCAGCATGTGGTGATGAACATCGCGGACCGGGCCGGCGCATACTGTGAGATCCGGCGATTGCTGAAGCCCTTGGGCCGGTTTGGCTTCAATGATGTGCTGGCGGCGGACGAAGGCGCGGAACCGATCTATCCGACGCCATGGGCTGCCAGCAGCGAGACAAGCACCGTCCTCAACGAAGCTCAGACCAGGCAGGCAATGGAAGCCGCCGGCCTCATGGTCGAGATATGGAAAGATGTCACTGCTGATGCCGTGGCATGGTTCGGGCTGCCACGCATGCCGGCCCAGGGGCCAAGCCTGTTTACCATGCTCGGCCCTGGATTTCCGGAAATGGCGATGAACCTGGCGGGCTATCTAAGAGAGGCCCGCCTCAGATTGGTGATGGGCCGCTGCCGCGCCGTCTAGCAGCACTACCGCCGGACACGGCCGTAGTCTCTGGAATGGTACCACCTCTCGGGCTCGAACCGAGGACCTCTAGATCCACAATCTAGCGCTCTAACCAACTGAGCTAAGGCGGCCTGTCGCCAAGGGCGTGTTGTGTAGTCGCGAAGCGCCGCCTGATCAAGCGTGGCCTCTACGCGCACACCCTGCAAATGAAAAACCCCGGAAGTCGCCTTCCAGGGTTTCCACCAAATATTGGTCGGTCCCGGCCTATTCGTCTTTGGCCAACTGGAACCTGAGAGGAATATTCACGGTGCCGCCGTCGACCGGAGCTCCATCCTTGGTCTTTGGACGCATCTTGAACAGATGCGACATCTTCAAGGCCGCTGTTCCAAATTCCTGGCCAGACGGTTCCTCGGACATCACGGAACATCCCGTCAATGTGCCTCTCGCCGTCACCTGGCAGGTAATCTCGGCCCGTCCCTGGACACCCATACGTTGGGCGCGTTCGGGATAGTACGAGGCTACGTCGTCTGCGGTCGGCCTGGAAGTCCAGTCCGGGTTGGTCACGATCGTCGCACGCGGTGGCGGGGGGGCCGGAGCGGCCACGACCGGGGGCGCGGGAGGCGGCGGACGCGGAGCTTCGACCGGCTTGATGAACAGCGGCGGGGGGGCCGGGATGTTCGGAGCCACGACTGCCGGCGGACGCGGCTGAACCGGCGGCGGGGGCGGCAAGTTCTTTGGCGGAGGCGGCGGAGGCGGCGGAGGCGGCGGCGGAGGCGGCGGGTGAATCAGCGCCGCATCCGTCTTCTCATCGGCGTAGCTTTGGAACTTCGCCTGGAACTTCCATTGATACAGGTAGTAGCCAATGATCCCGTGGAAGAAGGCCGCGAAGGCGATCGCGACGATGACTCCGTTGTTCCTCCGCGGGCGCGGAATGTCGAACGGGTTGTGTGCCGGGTGGGCGATGTCGACGATTTGAGCAGTCCTTGGGGGCGTCTCGGTCATTTCTTCAGCCCGGACTTGTCCTCGCCGACGAGGGCCACACTGTAGAAGCCGGTGTCCTGAAGCTTGTTCATCACGGCCATGAAATCCTGGTACGGAAGGTCTTCGTCGCCACGGATGAAGATCCGCTCCTTGGAGGGGTTACGCGCGCCGACGGCCGATTTAAGGTCGTCTCCGAGCGTATCCAGATCCGAGGGGTTATCGCCGACGTACACCCGTCCATCCTTCTTGATTGAAATGTACACGCGGGTCGGAGGGTCCTTGGCGGGTTTCGCGGCCGCCGGTGGCAGAGCCACCTTGATCGTCACGCTGGCCAAGGGCGCGGCCACCATGAAGATGATCAAAAGGACCAACATGACGTCCACGAAGGGAGTGACGTTGATCGAGGCGTTCTGCGCGACCTCGTACCGGCCGCCGCTCGACCCTGAAAGTTTGGCGGCCATACGGTTTACGCCCCCTTGTCGAGTTGCCGGGAGATGGCGTTAACCAACTCGGCGACGAAACCCTCGCTGCGGGCGCCATACGCGGTGATCTGCGTCTGGAAGTAGTTATAGAACACCACGGCGGGGATGGCGGTGAAAAGGCCGATACCCGTGGCCAGCAGCGCCTGGGCGATACCGGGGGCGACGACAGCCAGGTTGGTGGTGTTGGTGTTCGCAATACCGATGAACGAGTTCATGATCCCGTAGACGGTGCCGAACAGACCGATGAAGGGGGCGTTAGAACCCACCGAAGCGAGGAACTGCATGCCGCCCGACAGACGGCGGGCCAGGGAGGACTGGACCGCTCCGATGGCTGATTGCGCACGCATGATCGTCGAGTCGCGGTGTTCGCCGCTGACATGAAGACCCGCCTGACGGGAGAGTTCGACTTCCGCGGCGGCTGACGCCGCCATGTCGGCCATCGGGTTGCCGGCGAATTCTTCCGACTCGGCGATCTTGCCCATGTCGGTGATCGTCTTGGCGCCCCGGAAGGACTCCAGGAAGTTGTCCGAGCCGCGCTTCAGGGTGTTGAATTCAAAAATCTTGATGATCAGCAGCATCCAAGAAAGGACGGAGCAGGCCAGCAAGCCGAGCATGACCAACTTCACGACGAGGTCGGCCTGCATGAACATGACGATCGGGGTGAGCTTGCCGTTGGCTTCGCCGCCGACCTTGAGGCCTTCGGCGTTGACCGCGGAGCTGTCGGAAGCCGCGGCAGACGAGTCAGCCGGCGCGTTCGCGGCGGGAGCCGCCGAGGTGGCGGCAGCCGGCGCGGCGGGCGCTGGGGCCTGCGCCTGAGCGGGGGCACTCGCCAAGAGCGCTACAGCGCCAATCAGAGCGATAAATGGGGAGGTTCGTTTGATGTCGAGCATCTGGCGCCGGTTCCTGCGTGATCGAGCACATTATGACTTAGAGGCAAAGCGCTTGTGCGCCTCACCCCGCCTTACGGCCTTGTTAGACTTGCGGCGAAGGTCCTTTGGCAACCCCTTTTTGCGTCGTCAAGGGAGCCTTGGGGGTGAAATTTTCGCGAGCTTTCCTAGGGAACACTGATCATATTGCGATGCAACATTTGATTTTGGCTGATGGACAGTCGTTTCATGCCCGTTGGCCGCACAAATATTTCGCATTGCAACATATGTTGTGAATCGTCTTTTCCTGTGAGGCAATCCCTCGCGCGCTCCTGGGTTAAGCAGGAATATGGACAGATTGCCGCCGAGAGGATCAGCAGTGTCCCTACGGAACCTCGATCCCCGCGCCCCCAGCCAGCGCCGCGGGGCTAAAAAATGGCGGCTGCAAGACCGCGCTTGCGGCGCGGCCGGATGCCGACGGCAATAAGAGTAGGGGATTATGCGGGTGGGACCAAAGTGGTGCCTGGGGGCGGATTCGAACCACCGACACGCGGATTTTCAGTCCGCTGCTCTACCAACTGAGCTACCCAGGCGATCTTTTTGGGAGGGGTGTCTATAGGCGCCGCCCTCGCGCTTGTCCAGAAGCGCGCGACCTATCCTTCATCTTCATTGTCGGCAAGGCGTTCCGTGGGGTCCTCTTCAGGGTCGCCGTCGAGGACATAGCGGCCGGTCAGCCAACGCTGCAGATCGACATCGGCGCAGCGGCGGGAGCAGAACGGCCGGTAGTCGAGGGTTGATGGCTTCCTACAGATCGGGCAGGCCTGTACGATCACTTGCGGGCGACCTCGAAAAACTCTGGAGGGCGGCTGGCCTCGACGCACAGGGTCAGTCGTTCGCCCAGGCGGGCGGTGAGAATCGCCAGCGCCGGCCGCGCGGCTTCGGCAACATCCTCCGCAATACGCAGTTCAAAGCGTCCGCCCCCTTCGGCAATGGCTTCGCGTTCAAGGGCCCGGATGGCGTTCAGGGCTATCGTTTGCGGTGTCGGCGAGCCGCGAGCGTCGGCAAGGCGATGAATGACGGGCGTTGCGCGACGGGGCACGGTGAGCTCCAGGGTACCGAATCGGCTGATCGGCCCCAGCGCGACGCCAGGGTTGTCCGCGCCGAACGCCGCACGCGCGGCCGACAGCAGGGCCGGCGCATCATGGCCCCTCCCGACGAGGTCAATCACGATCAGGCCGCCGAGGCCTTTCAGGCGAAGTACGCGCGCGGCGGCGCCAAGGGCAGCGAAGTTGGCGGCGCGTGCAACACGCTTGGGCTCACCGCCGGCCCGCGCGCCGACATCGACGTCCACGGCGACCAGGGCCCGGGTGATCTCGACCGAGATGGAGCCTCCGCCAGGCAACGGATACTCCGTCTGCAAAGCTTCTTCCTGGGCCCCGTCGGCGACGCTGCGGGCAATCGTACCGGTCTGGATCTCGGTGTCGCGGGAAAAGAACTGCAGGCGCTCCTCCAACGTTGGCGCGGCGGCCAGCAATCGTGGAGAACCTTCGGCGGGACCGAGGTAATGGGCGATCGCCCCCTTGTCGCCGCGGGCTTCGGCGCGGATCTCGATTTCCAGCGCCTGACCCTCGACGGGTCGACTGACCTCCGGCGTGAGATTGAGCACGGCGTCGGGCCCTTCGCCGAGATCGAGAAACGCCAGGCCCGCCGCCTTCTCGATCTTGCGCACCCGCGCCACGACCCGCGCACCAAGGTTCTGCACTGCCAGATCCCCGTCCCGCTCGATCAGCAGGCGTTCGGACCTGCCGTCGAGGGTGACCACGCCGCGGCGTTCGCCCGCGCAGATATCAAGATAGAGGCGGCGCTGGCTCATCCGGTGACATATCCCAGACCGTTGAGCAGGCTCACGGTCTCATAGAGTGGCAACCCGACGACACCGCTGTAGGAGCCGACAAGCTGAGTGATGAAAGCCCCGGCGCGGCCTTGTATTCGATAACCTCCGGCGACGCCGCGCCATTCCCCGCTATCGATCAGCATCGCGGTTTCCGCCGGAGCCAGTCGCTTGAACGCCACGCGCGTCTCACTGACGCGCGACGACTGGCGGCCGTCCGGCGCGGTTACCGCAACCCCTGTATAGACCCGATGATTGCGGCCCGACAGCAGCCGCAGCATCCCGGCGGCCTCATCGGCCGTGTCCGGCTTGCCCAGAGCGCGACGGCCTACGGCGACGACTGTGTCCGCGGCAAGGACGAATGCACCCGGTCGCCGGGCCGCGACAACAGCGGCCTTGGCGGTGGCCAGTCGGACGGCGGTCTGGCGCGGGGTCTCAGTCGGCAGCGCGCTCTCATCGATGTCGCTGGGATCGACGAGATCAGGCGCCAGCGCGATCTGGGCAAGCAATTGCAGACGCCGTTGGCTGGCGCTGGCGAGAATCAGCGGCGGACGTTCGGAGGCGGAGGATTTCACTCCGGCTCTTTAGCGGGCATCGCAGCCTTTGTCTGTTGCAACATCGGCGGCGAGGAGCAACGCCGCCCTCCCCTTTCGCAGGTCACGACCATCCGGCGAAGCCGGATAGGGCGCGTCACGCTTCAAACCGCGCCAGAGGGCGAAGTTGAATGACGCCGTGTCCAGGTGATCCTCGCTGCTGAAATCCTGCCCCTGCATCACGGCCCGCCAGTAGGAGGCCGAGCGCGTGGGAAGATGACAGTCCAGCGCCGCCGTCGGCGCCGGCGGCAACGGCAGCCCGGTCGTGCGCAGCACCGCGGGTACGGTCGCATGAAAGGACCATTTAGCGATCGACCTATCGAAAACCCGGCTCATCGGTTCCGCCGCCGCATCTGTCAGTCCCATGGGCGGCAGGCCCAGCACCGTCTCGATTGTCTTCACCAGATTGACGGTGGCGTAGCGGTGCGAAACCACGGCGCCCTGCCGGACATACGGCCCGACGACAAAGGCGATCGAGCGATGGGCGTCGACGTGGTCCGGACCATCCTGAGCGTCGTCCTCGACGACAAAGATCAGGGTGTTATTGGCGAACGGACTGTCCGCGACCTTCTGGATCAGCAGGCCCAGGGCATAATCGTTGTCGGCGATCTCCGTCTCTACTGTATTCACCCCGTCGATGCCTTCGCCGAAATCGCCGGTGTGGTCATGCGGCAGGCGTACCATCATTAGATTCGGGGCCGAGCCGGTGGCGACAAAACCATCGAACTCCCGCTCCCATTCCTTGAACCGCCAGTAGTCGGGGAAAGACTGATCGAAACCTCGATAGTAGGGATCGGTTATGCCCATCAGCGAAGTGCGAGCGGGCACGAAGACCTTGACGCCGGTCTTCCAGGGATTGCGCTCCAACGGCGACCGCAACGAGCCGGCCTGCCTGTCATAAAGGGAAAGGTCGCCGTAGAATCCCCAGTTGCGCACTGTGAGCCCGGCCTTGAGGGCCTGGTCCCAGAGGTCGCCGTGTTCCGCGGCGCCATTCGGCCCATCGAGCGCAGCGACGTCACGCGCGCCAGCAAGAATGTCGCCGCCATGTGGTGTTAGCGGGTTTGCGGCCACGCGTTCGGCGTCCGTGGCGAAACCAACGTTGATGTTCCGGTTGTCGCCTTCCTGGTCGTACTGCAGGCCCCGGTCGGCATAGTTCACTGGCGCCTCACGCTCGGTGAAATCATTGGTGCGAGCCGAGACGGTCCAGTTCCAGCCAGTGTTGCTGCTTTCGCCGCTATCGTAGAACGCGTCCAGATCGACAAAGCGGCGCGCAAGCGCATGCTGGTTCGGCGTCATCGACCTTGGAAATACCGTTAGTTTCGGATCGCCGTCGCCAACCTCCAGATCGCCGAGCACCTGATCGTAGGACCGGTTCTCCTTCACCACATAGATGACGTGGTGAATGTGCGCCTTCAAAAATGCCATTGTCGCAGCATCTTCGACGGGCAACGCCTCACCGAAATGGTCGTTGAGGGCCACCTGCCGCGTCAGCCGGGCCAGCTCTTGGGATGATGGTGTCGGCAGGCTCAGAAAGCCGGCCTTTTCCTTCTGCCAGACGTACTGGTTGGCCGCCTGGCAGGCGAACTGGCTGGCGTCGCTGACATGCAGATTGGTGCGGCAGGTCAGCGGCACGGGACCGGTGTTACTCTTTGAATTGGTTACAAAGATGCGCCGACCGTCGGCGCTGAAGGAGACGGCGGTGGGATACCACCCGGTCGGGATCAGGCCGACCACCTTCGGGGCGAGCGACTTGCTATCCAGAGCGACCACGGCGACCGCGTTTTCGCCGCCGTTGGAAACCAGCAGGGTCGAGCCATCCGGCGACAGGGCCAGGGCGTTCGCGCCGGCCCCGCCAAGCCCCGGAGTAGCAAGGCCGGGCGGCCCGGCGACAGGAAAATCAACGAGATCCTGGTCAAAACGCGTGTCGATCACGGCGACGGCGTCGGTGTTGTCCATGGCGGCAAAGAGATGGCCGCGACGATCCACGACCAGGGCGGTCGGCTGGCCACGGGTGGGAATTCGGGCGGTGACGTTCAGCCCGTCGGCATTGAGCTTGATCGCGATGATCTCGCGGTCGCGCTCACTGCCGACATAGGCCTTGTCATTTCCAGCCCAAATCACCGCCCGCGGGAATGTCCCCCCGACAAGTGCGTTAAGAGACCCGTCAAGCGGATGGGGCCGCAGATCCATTTCCGTTACCAGACCCTTGTCGAGATCAACGAGGCTGACGGAATCGTTCTGCAGGTTGGCGGTGAGGAGGTGGTGGCCATCGGGACTGACGGCCAGACCGGCCGCCTCCGGTTTGACCAGGAGGCCAACGCCGGCCTTGTGGCCCAGCGGGAAGACCCGCCCCGATCTGAAGGCTCCGCGGGCCCGAACGAATTCCAGCACATCATCATCGACGCCGCCGGAGACGAAGAACCGGTCGCCGCCCGGCGCCCAGGCCAGGCCCAGGAAAGTATTGGGGGCCGTCAACACCTGACGCTTGAGCGGTTTGGATCCGGAGACGTCATAGACGAAGATGTATTCTTTCGAGAGATCAGCGATGAATTTTCCATCCGGACCGACCGTGCGGTTGTAGCCGCTGGTCAAGATCAGCAGCGTGTGGCCGTCAGGCGACTGAGCCACCGCCGACGCCTGCCCGGCGACGAAGTCGGGGTTGCCGGCAAGGTCGGGATTGAGTGGCTGGAACAGTGAACCGGCGGCGGCCGTCGGAGTGATCGCCTGTCCGGTGGGGACGATCTCGGCGGCGCGAGCGTCGAGTGAGACGACGAAACCCGCGGTCATAAGCATGCCGAACAGAAATTTCATTCGATGCGCTCCCTGTACTAGGGCCTGTCGTCATTTAAGGGATTCCCTCGGCCAGCAAATCTCGATTCATGGGGTGTCAGCGATTTTGGAGCTGACCCTGATGACGCCACCGAAGCGATTTGCCCTTCGCGACGACCAATGGGAGCGGATTCGCGGG
>JANXTX010000069.1 GCA_025352165.1 Caulobacteraceae bacterium
GCCGGACCCGCGATTTTTTGAGACCCAATCGCCGATCAGCTTGGCCGAACTGGCGAGGTTGGCCGGCGCGGTTTCGAACGACACCGACTTGCCCTCTGTATTGGTCGGTCGCGTAGCGAGCCTTACCCACGCTGACGCTAATTCAGTGTGTTTCGTTTCGGGCCGTCGCGGTATTTCCAGCCTTTCGACAACTCGGGCCGCGGCCTGCTTCGTTGCTCAGGCGGATGCCGAGGGGGTGCCGGGTGGCTGTGTGCCGCTGGTCACAGCGACACCACAAGCAGCGTTTGCTATTGCTGCGGACCGCCTGCATCAGCCGCGCCGGCACATATCATCCAGCGGGCAAGTTCATTCGTCGGCGAATCTCGAGGATGGTGTTACGCTTGGGCCGGGCGTCGCCATCGGCCCGGGTGTTAACATCGGGCGGAACACATTCATTTCGGCGGGAGCGGTGATTGGACCGGGAGTCAGCATTGGCCGAGATTGTTTCATCGGGGCCAGAGCCTGTGTGGGCTTTGCACTGATCGGTGATCGCGTGCGCATTCATGCCGGTGCGGTCATTGGCGAGCCGGGTTTCGGAGCCGCTCTCGGCCCGTTTGGAATTGTCGACATACCGCAACTGGGACGCGCGATCATTCAAGACGCCGTCACGGTTGGCGCTGGATCGTGCATTGATCGGGGTGCGTTGGAGGATACGGTCATAGGTGAAAACACCAAGATCGATAATCTGGTCCAGATAGGTCACAACGTTGTGATCGGGCGAAATTGCCTGCTGGCTGCTCACACGGGTATCTCGGGGAGTGTATCGATTGGGGATGGCTGCCAGTTTGGCGGTCGGGCGGGAATCGCCGATCATCTCACTATCGGCGCCGGGGCCAGGATCGGAGCTGCGGCAGGTGTGATGAGCAACGTCCCTGCCGGTGAGAGTTGGGGCGGATTTCCCGCGCGACCAGTGAAGCGGTGGCTACGGGAAACAGCCATTTTGTCGCGGCTGGCTAATCGGTGGCCGCACGGGGAGCAGAGGACATGACTATCGATACGGCTGTGAAAAACGCGGATGCAGATACCGAGATCGGTATCAACGAGATCATGCACCGAATTCCACATCGGCCCCCCTTTCTGTTTGTTGACCGGGCGGAGAACTATCAAGCAAGTCGATCCCTGACCGGGATAAAGTGCGTCACCATGAACGAGCCTTTCTTCGTGGGGCATTTCCCGGGCAATCCGGTAATGCCGGGCGTTCTGATCATTGAAGCCCTTGCACAGACCGGTGGACTATTGATGTCCAAATCCTGGAATGTGGACCCCGAGGGGAAAATCATTCTGTTCATGTCGGTGGACAATTGCCGGTTCAGAAATCCCGTGCGGCCCGGTGACGTTCTGCGGATGGAAGTTGAGGTTCTTCGCGCGCGAGGCGACGTCGTGAAGTTCCTCGGTCGTGGGATGGTCGGCGACAAACTGGCCGCTCAGGCGGAGTTTGCGGCAATGCTCGTGGACACTCGTAAATGACGACTGTTCACCCGCTGGCGCTTGTTGATCCGCAGGCCCGGTTGGGCGAGCAGGTTGAGATTGGTCCCTTCTGCACCGTCGGGCCCTCCGCTATCCTTGGGGACGGCGTCCGCTTGCAGTCCCATGTGGTGGTTGAGGGGGCGACCAGTATTGGGGACCACTGTGTTGTGCACTCATTTGCGCATCTTGGCGGGCCGCCTCAACATGCCGGCCACAAGGGTGAGCCGACCCGCCTTGAAATCGGCTCACGGAACATAATCAGGGAACATGTCACGATGCATTGCGGCACCGCCATGGGCAGGGCGGTGACCAGCGTCGGTTCGGATGGCTTCTTCATGGTCGGCGTTCACATCGGCCATGACTGCGTGGTTGGTGATAAGGTGATTATGGCCAATACCGCTACGCTCGGTGGCCACGTAGTGGTCGCGGATCATGTGATTATGGGCGGGCTATCCGCCGTTCACCAATATACACGGATAGGACGCCATGCCTTTGTGGGCGGAATGGCTGGCGTAAATCACGATGTAATTCCTTTCGGCAATGTGTGGGGCAATCATGCCCACCTGGAAGGGCTGAACCTGGTCGGTCTCAAGCGCCGCGGCTTTTCTCGTGAAGCGATCAACCGCCTGCGTGCCGCCTACCGGATGCTATTTGCTGAGGAAGGTACATTCCAGGAACGCCTAGAGGATACCGCAGCCGCCTATTCGACGTCACCGGAGGTGATGGAGATTATCGACTTTGTCCGCGCCGACGCCACTCGGCCGCTAACCACACCTCGACGGGAGCTTTAGTGGGCACATGCGGAAGCTAGGACTGATCGCGGGCGGGGGAACGCTTCCGATCAGCCTGGCCCGCCATTGTGTTTCGATCCAGCGGCCAATGTTCGTGGTGAGGCTTAGGGGTTTCGCGAATGCCGTACTGACGGAGTTCCCGGGGATTGATGCGGGCATTGCCGAATTGGGAAAAGGCATCAGAGCATTGCGTGATGCTGGCTGCGAGAGCGTCTGCCTGGCCGGGATCGTCTCTCGCCCGGACTTTCGAAACCTGAAGCCTGATTTGCGTGGCTTGGCCGCTTTGCCAGGCGCGATTGCCGCCGCCCGTCAGGGCGACGACCACCTGCTGTCGTTCCTCGTCGGCGAGTTCGAAAGAGAAGGATTTGTCGTCGAGGGCGCTGATCAGGTTGCGGATGATCTACGCCTCGGGAGGGGACCTATTGGACAGCATTCGCCACGCCCCTCGGACATTCTGGATATCGAGCGTGCGCTGGTCGCGGCAAGGACCATCGGCCGTCTTGACGCTGGCCAATCGGCCGTCTGTTGCGACGGTTTGATACTTGCGCTTGAGGCCCAGGAGGGCACCGACGCCATGCTGGGGCGAGTGGCCGGGCTGCCCAATGTTCTACGTGGCTCGCAATCTGATCGGCGTGGCGTCCTGGCCAAGGCGTGTAAGCCGGGCCAGGAAAGACGTGTCGACCTGCCGACAATCGGCCCAGAGACAGTCCTCCGGGCCGCCGATGCCGGTCTCGCCGGCATTGTCGGTGAGGCGTCGCTCATCCTGGTTCTGGACCGTCGGGCTGTGATCGAACTTGCCGACGAACGGGGTATATTCGTTATGGGTGTAAACTGACGACACCGTGCGTGATGCTGGTTGCCGGTGAGGCTTCAGGCGATGTCCTGGGCGCGGATCTGGCTCGGGCGTTACGCAAGCGAATGGGGGACCGCGTTCGACTTATCGGTGTCGGCGGGAGTTGCATGGCGGGGGAGGGGATCGAAAGCCCGATCGATATATCCGCGCTTGGCGTCCTGGGAATATTCGACGCCCTGCGGATCTATCCGGCCGTTCTGAGGCTGGCTGCCCGGACCGCGGAGTTTGCCGCGGCTGAAAGGCCGGACGCTGTCATCCTGATAGACTCGTGGGGGTTCAACCTTCGGGTAGCGCACCGCCTGCGTCGACTTCGACCGGCCCCTGTGTTGATCAAGTACGTCGCTCCCCAGGTCTGGGCGACCCGGCCCGGACGGGCCAGGACATTGGCTCGCGTCGTCGATCGGCTATTGGCGATCAACACATTTGATGCGCCATTCTTCGAACGGGAGGGCTTGCCGGTGACCTTTGTAGGCAATCCCGCGCTTAGGCGAGACTTCAATCCGGTGGACACCGGTAAGCTTACGAAGAGGCTCGGCGGTGAAGAAGGAGACCCTGTTCTACTGCTCCTGCCGGGTAGTCGCCGAGGCGAGGTGGAACGACTGCTGCCTCATTTCGAAGAGGCGGTCGGGCGCCTAAAGGCTGAGTGGCCCCGCCTGCGCCTGATGGCGGCGCCTGCCGGTCCCGTCTCGGCTATGGTCACCGACCATATGAAGCAGTGGGGCCACGAGGTTACACTGCTGGACGACGAGAGCGCCCGTCTGGCGGGTATGCGGGCGGCTACCGTGGCCCTCGCCTGTAGCGGGACAGTGACAACCGAGCTGGCCATGGCTGGCTGTCCGGTCGTCGTCGCCTATCGCCTTGGTCCGGTGACGGCCGTAGTTGCCAGGCGCCTGATACGCACCCGGTACATCACACTGTTCAACGTGGCTGCTCAGGCCTTTGTCGCGCCTGAAAGAGTGCAGGAGGCATGCACCGGTGAAATCCTGGCGCGCGACATATCCGCTCTGCTTGGTGATCAGCCGAGGCGTGAGCGCCAGATTGCTGATCAATTTGCCGCCCTGCGGATAATGCGTGGCGGAATTGACGACCCTATCGACGCAGCGGCGGCTGCGGTGGTCGAGGCCTTGGTCCCGAGCACCGCAGGGAGCGTGCTTGCGATCTAGGGCCTGTCGTCATTTAAGGGATTCCCTCGGCCAGCAAATCTCGATTCATGGGGTGTCAGCGATTTTGGAGCTGACCCTGATGACGCCACCGAAGCGATTTGCCCTTCGCGACGACCAATGGGAGCGGATTCGCGGG
>JANXTX010000120.1 GCA_025352165.1 Caulobacteraceae bacterium
CTGGACAACCAGACGGCGGGTGTCATCGACGCCACCGGCCGCCTGCTGATCGACACCGGAAGCAACACCGTCGTCAATGATGGCGTTATCGAAGCCACGGGCGCCGGCCAAGCCATTATCCTGGGCGCGCTCGCCAACACCGGCAGGATCCTGGCGAGAGGCGCCAATGTCTTGATCGCCGGCAACGTCGGCGGCGTCGGCACGGCAATCATCTCCGGGACGGGTTATCTGGAGATCGCCTCGTCCTTCGGCGCCGGGGCCAAACAGGCGGTTAGCTTCGCGACGGGCGCCGCCGGCGACTTCAAGATCGATCAGGCGGAGAACTTCACCGGCAGCCTGCGAGGTCTAGCGACCGGCGACTTCCTCGATCTGGGCGACATCAACCTCGCCGGCGCGACCTTGAGCTACGCGGGGACGACGAAACGCGGCACGCTCACCGTCAGTGATGGAACGAAGACCGCGAATATCACCTTGCTGGGTGACTACATCCAGGCCAATTTCGCGATGGCGGACGACGGCGGCGGCCACACCGTCGTGACCTACAACGGCGCGGGCGCGGCCGCCGCGCACCCTTTCGTCGCCGCCATGGCCAGTCTCGGCGCTCGCGCGGGGGCGATCGCGCACGCCGCGCCCGAGCCTTGGCGCTCATCCGCCGCGCCCCTGGCTTGCCCGCGATCCGATCTGGCCTAGCGGCCGCCCAACACTCCTCGAAGGATTCCAATCATGGCCAATATCAACTGGCTCAACGATGTCAGCGGCGATTTCAATACTGGGACCAACTGGAGCGGCGGGATGGTTCCCACCGTCGCGGACAACGTCACGCTCGGGGCCCTGGGCGGCACGCCTTACACAGTGACCGACAGCAGCACCGGCTTGCAGCAAATGCAAGCACTCCAGGTCGCCGCCAACGTCACGCTCGACATAGCGGGGACCAATTTTCAGGCGCTGGCCGGCGGGTCCAACGCAGGCACGATCACGACGACATCGGGGGGGCTCTTCTTATTGGACGACGCCTTCGCCAACAGCGGCACGATCGCGATCGACGGCGCTCATTTTGCCGTCCAGGGGCTCGCCATAACCCTCACCGGCGCAGGCCAAATTCAACTCAACGATCCTCACGACGGTCTCAACACCTACGGGGGCGGCTCCCTGGTCAATACGAACAATACGATCATCGGCTCGGGTGGAATCAGCGCGCCCATCACCAACGGGCGGGCGGGCGTGATCGACGCCAACGGAGCGGGCAACGGAATCGCCTTTCTGGCGGGCAATATGTTCATCAGCGGGTCGTCGGTCGCCAACGCCGGCCTCATCGAAGCCACCTCGACGATCGCCGGAACGTTCCTGGACATCCGCCGCGGCTCCGTCGTCGATCAGTCTGGAGGCGGTACGATTCTGGCCGCCAACGGGGCGGTCGTCTACCTGGAACAGGTGAACATCCTGGGCGGAACGCTGAGCAGCGTTGGCACGGGTGTCTTCGACGTGGGCTTTAGCAATACCGTTCTGGATGGCTCGGCCTCGCCCCTCGCCATCAAGGCGACCGTCAACCTCACCGGCGGCTACACGACCGGGCAGTATGAAGCGACGCTGAAGGGAGCGATCGTCAACAGCGGGATGATCAATGTCGCCGGCGCCAGGCAGACCGGCGATCAGACCAATTTGATCATCGACCCGGCGGGCGTCACCTTGACCGGCGCGGGCTCGATCAACCTCGTCCCCGGCGTCCCCTCGCAACACGGCGTGGGCACGTCGGCCATCGTCGGCGCGAGCGGCGGCGGGTCCGTTCTCACCAATGTCGACAACACCATCACCGGAATGGGTGACATCGGTCAGTACGCGCTCACCCTGATCAACCAGACCGCGGGCGTGATCGACGCCAACGCCGCCGGGTCGCTCACCCTCGACGCCAGTTCGACGACCACCAACTCCGGCCTGATCGAAGCCACCGGTGCGGGCGGGCTGATCGCCGCCGGCGCGATCACCAATAGCGGCACGATGCTGGCCAACGGCGGCGCCCTGTCGATCACCGGCGCCTTGTCCAACCTTTCGGGCACGACGCTGTCCGGCGGCGTCTTCGAAGCCGACGCCAACTCGACGCTCGGTTTCAACGCCACCACCCACATCGTCACCGACAAGGCCACGCTGATCCTGAACGGCGCCAACTCGGTAATCCAGGCCAGCGCGCCGCTCGAATCGACCCTGACGACCATCAACAAGGCGGGGGTCCTCGAGATCCTTGGCGGCCGCAACTGGACGTCGAGCGTCAGCCTCTCGAACGCCGGGACGCTGGACCTGGGCGGCGGGACATTCACCACCGCGACCCTGGCCAACAGCGGGAAGATCAGCGGTTTCGGAACGCTGGCCGCGACGGTGACCAATACGGGCACGATCAGTGTCCAATTTCATTCGGCATTGAGCCTGGTCGGCGGGACCCTGACCAACCTCTCCGGCTCGACGCTGAGCGGCGGCGTCTTCGCCGTCGCCGGCAAAGGCGTTCTGCAGCTGGCAAATAATGTCTCGATCGCCACCCTGGACGCGACCGTCGATTTGACCGGCGCTGGAGCGACGATCCAATCCCTCGACACATCGACGTCGTCGCAGGTCACCTTGGCGGCCAGTCTCGCCGCGATCGGTTCCGGCGGCGTGCTGCGGATCACCGGCGGCGACAGTTTCGCCGCGGCCAACACCCTGACCAACGCCGGCGCGATCGATCTGAGCGCTGGAACCCTGACGCTGGCCGGCCTCGTCAACACCGGTTCGCTGGCCGGCGCGGGCGCGGTGATCGGCGCCGGCCCGCTGATCAATCAGGTCGGCGGCGTCATCGACGGCGCCGGCCCCGGCGTCCTCACCCTGTCCAGCCCAGGCGCGGTCATCACCAACGTCGGCGCGCTCGAGGCGACGGCCGGCGGCGCCCTTGTCATCCAGGGCGCGACCATCGCCAGCGCTGGCGGGACCGTCGTCGCCGGCGCGGGTTCGACCGTGACGTTTCAAGCCTCGATGGTAACCGGCGGGGCCTTCGATGCGGCCTCGACCGGTATGATCACCATCGGCGACGGATCGACCGCGACCATAGACTCGGTGACGAGCGACGCGGGGACGATCCTGCTGAACAGCACCGGTTCGACCACCAGTCTGATCTTCGAGACCAGCGCCAGCCTCTCCGGCGGCGGCGTCCTCGCGCTCGGCGCCAACGCGAATAACTTCGTCAAGGGAACCAAGGCCAGCATCGTGCTGACCAATGTCGACGACACCATCGAAGGCTCCGGCAAGCTCGGCGACAACAAGATGACGCTGATCAATCAGGCCGGCGGCGTGATCGACGCCAACGCCTCGGTGGCCCTGACCATCGGCACGGGCCTCAACACCATCGCCAACGCCGGCCTGATCGAGGCGACCAACGAGGGCAAGGCGACGGTCACCAGCGCGGTGGCCAACACCGGCGTGCTCGAGGCCAATGACGGCACGCTGACCCTCGCCGCCGCGGTAACCGGCGCGGGAAGCGCGGTGATCGCCGATGGGGTGCTGATGTTCGCCTCGAAGGTGGCGAGCATCGGCCAGAACGTCGCCTTCACCGGAACCACGGGCAAGCTCGTACTGGCGGACTCCGCCGGCTACACTGGCCAAGTGTCGGGCTTTTCGCATAAGGGAAAGACCTCGCTCGATCTCAGGGACATCGCGTTCACGGGTCCCGGCCAGGCCAGCTTCACCGGCACGGCCACGAGCGGCGTGCTGACCGTCACCGACGGCGCCCACACCGCTCACATCACCCTGATCGGCAACTATACGAACGCGGCCTTCGTCACCTCCAGCGACGGCGCCGGCGGCGTGCTCGTCGTCGATCCCTCGGCCCCGCCACCCTCGCCGCATACCCTGATCGCGGCCATGGCCAGCTTTGGCGCGCCATCGGCCGCGGCGATCCGCATCGACGGCGAGGCCAATCCTCGATCCGCCATGATGCTCGCCGCGGGCCGCTGCGCCCTCGCCTGAGTGCAACCTGGCGGAGCTGTCGGTCAAACGGCCTTGGGACCTTCCGCACAAACTCAAGCTGGACCGACTGTCGGTGGATATCGACCTGAACTACATTGGCGCGCTTGATCGCGCGGCCATGGAGGCTGACCGACCGGAGGTCGACGCGGCCCTGGGTCGCCTGTTGACTGCGCAGGGTTACGCCATCCGGCGCCAGCCCGAGGATCACGCCGGCGGCAAATGGATCGCCCGCTTCGGGTCCGCGCTTGGAGGCGCCGCAGGGGACATATTGACCCATTGGGCCTCGGTGGTGCGGAGCATGGCTTCGAACCAGCTGACCGGCCGCTCTCCTCAAAAC
>JANXTX010000145.1 GCA_025352165.1 Caulobacteraceae bacterium
AGCCCCGAAAAGGAGGGTGAGCAATTACGAAATAAACGATCCGATCACGGAATCAGACAAGGTGCTGATCCCTAATAGCCTGGCTCTAGTAGAGCCTGCGTGGCGAGTTCAAGAACTTATCGAAAACCATACACAATTTCAGGAACAAAGAGTGGCTAGAGAGGCTGGTGACGTGGATCGGGGCGAACCTATGCTAATGTTAGAACACTCAATCTATCCCAACTATTAGCGGGGGCGGTCAGAGTGTTTGTGGCTCGGAATTGCGTCTTTAGGCACACGAAGTAGCCTCGTGGTGAAGTCTCTAAACCGTTCTAGTTGAATATTGCTTTCAGACGCAAGAACGTCTTCCTCGCCGTTGGCGGGGCCTTCAGGCGGCGGCGGGGCTGACGGCATGGCCGGTCAATTCCTTGTAGGTGAGGCGTTTGCCGACGATACCACGGGTTGCCACGCGGAAGCGTCCGCCATCGTTGTCCTTGCGCTGGTTGAAGCGGAAAACCTGCTCTTGGACGTAGGCTTCAAGGTGAAAGGGTTCGACGCTGACATAGGTTCCCTTGATCGACCGCTTCAAAAGCGACCAGAAATTTTCAATGCCGTTGGTGTGGACGATGCCACGAACAAATTCGGCGCCGTGGTCTACGCACTGGTGAACATATTCGGCGCCCAGGCCGTTGTATCCCTTGTGTCCGTCCGTCATGAGAAGCGATCCAGCGTTCACGTGGTTGCGAACCACCGCCTGAAGCGTCTTCTTGTTTGCGTCGATAATCATTCCAGCACGCACGCGGCTAGCGTTATCAGCGTCGCCGCGTTCCAAAAGACCAACGACAGCGGCCTTGTCCACGCCGCCCGTTCCCGTGACCTTCTGAGCTCGCTTAGGGGCGTGCATATTCTTAGCCAGACCGCCAACGTAGGTTTCATCAACTTCAGTAACGCGATCGAATTTCTCGAACGATTCGGTTTCCATCGCGAGGCGGATACGGTGAAGCATATGCCACGCAGATTTTTGAGTGATACCGATCGCGCGGCCAAGTTCATAGCTTGAAATGCCATTCTTGCAGTTGACGATTGACCAGATGGCGACAAACCACTTGTCGAGGGGAAGCGGACTGTCTTCAAAGATCGTGCCGACCTTGGCGGAGAATTGCTTGCGCGAGTGGTGCTCTTTGCATTCCCAAATCTGGCGAGTGGCGATGAAACGCACGTCTGTGCGTCCACACGTGGGGCAATGCACGCCTTCCGGCCAGCGAAGCTCAACCATCGTGGCGAGAGTGCGATCCGCGTCCGCGAAATACCGGACGGCTTCCATAAGGGTTTTGGGGGCTGGGTGTTCCATGCGCCCAACCTAGTGAACGGCGATCACTGTGTCAAGTATATTGTTGCCCAAACATGGGGTGAACATACCGGGTACGGTTGGACGTCGGACGGTTATCGCGGCCTTGGCGTTGCTGGTCGTGGGCTTCGGTGGGGGCTTTCTGACCGCGCGCATGGCGCCGCCCGCACCGACGTCGGGGGCCCCGGCGAGCGCGACATCCTCCGGCTTTCCGTGGTCGATGTTCGGCAAGCCGCGCCCCGGCGACGCGCCGCGCGCCCTGCCGCCCAAGCCCGACGGATTCGCCGTGTGGACCTCACACCTGGACGTGACCGCGTCCGGTCCGAGCGCTTGCATCCGGATGTCGCGGCCGCTTGATCCGCGCCGATCGTATGGCGACTTCGTCACCGTCAGCCCGGAACTGGGCCATCCGGCGGCGGTCACGGTGGCGGCCGACCAGCTATGCGTCGCCGGCGTCGGCTACGAAGGCCGCACTGTCACCCTGCTGCGCGGCCTGCCGGCGGCCGATGGTGAAGTGCTGACGGCCAACGCGGACGTGGTGTTCGAGGCCGGATCCAAGCCGATCTACGTCGGCTTCGCCGGAAGCGGCGTGATCCTGCCGCGGGAGGACGCCGACGGCCTGGGCCTGGAGACTGTCAACGTCACCCGGCTGCACATCGAGGTCTGGCGCGTGGTGGACCGAAACCTGGTGCGCAAGCAAATCAGCGCGCCGGACCCGACGCCGGAGGGCGGCTACGACTATGACGATGGGCCGGACGGCGTCGGCAGCGATGGGCGGAAGATCTGGGAGGGCGACATGGCCGTGCGCGGCTCGCCCGACCAGCGGGTCACCACGGTGTTCCCCCTGGGAGCGGTGCTGAAGACCTTGGAGCCGGGCGCCTATGTGGTCACGGCGAAGGACGCCTCCGGGCTGCGGGGCGAACCGAAGAAACCGGGTATGGCGGAGGACAGCGACCCCGCCAGGGCGCGACGGTGGGTGCTGTTAACCGATATGGCCTTGCAGGCCTATGATGGCTCGGATGCGCTCGACGTCACCGTGCGCTCGCTGAAGACTGCCCGGACCATGGCCGGGGTTCGCATGGCGCTGGTGGGCAAGGATGGCGGCGAGCTGGCCTCGGCGTTCAGCGACGCGTCCGGACACAGCCACTTCGGCCGCGCACTGCTGGCGGGGGAAAATGGCGCGGCGCCGGCCCGGGTGATGGCCTATGGCCCAGGCGGCGACTTCACGGTGATGGACCTGGAGCGGGCGCCCATCGACCTTTCCGGACAGGATGTGGCGGGGCGCGCCGCACCAGGGGGCACGCCGAAGACCGGCAAGGCGGCGCTGGATCCGTCGGTCGCCGTGGACGGTTTCCTGTACGCCGACCGCGGGATCTACAGACCGGGCGAGACCCTGCATCTGGTGGCGCTGGTGCGCGATCGCCTGGCGCGCTCCGTCAAGGATCGCCGCGGCTCGCTGGTGATCCGGCGACCGTCGGGGCTGGAGTTCAGCCGCACGCATTTCGCCGCCAGCCCCTCGGGCGCGGTCAATCTGGACACTGTGCTGCCCGCCGCCGCGCCGCGTGGCGTCTGGAAGGCCAGCCTGGAAATGGACGGCGCGGAGAACCCGTCGGGCGAGGTCAGCTTCCAGGTCGAGGACTTCGTACCCCAGCGCCTGGCGGTGACGCTTTCCGGCGCCGAAGACAGGCCGGTCGTTAACGGCGAAACGCGACTGGTGCAGGTTTCCGCCAGATTTCTCTACGGCGCGGTCGCCTCCGCCCTGCCGGTAAGATCGGAAAGCCGCGTCATCGCCGATGCCAATCCCTTTCCCGCGCTGAAGGACTACCGCTGGGGCGACCAGCAGAATGCCTTTCCCGAAAAGCTTCTGCAGGGAACCGCATCGCTCACCGACGGAGCCGGCCACGCGGTGCAGGCATTCCGCACCGACACGCTGGGCGGCTCGACCCAGCCGCTGATCGCGCAGCTCACCGCCTCGGTGTTCGAGCCGGGAGGACGGCCGGTCAGCGAACAGGTCAACCTCAAGGTGCGGCTCAAACCGCTGTATCTGGGTGTGAAGGTGACGCCCGGCTCCGGCGATAACCCCTTGCAGACTTTCGATGTGGTCGCCGTCGACGCCAATGGCCGAAGGGTGGCCGCGCCGAGAGCCCACTACAAGCTGATCTCCGAACACTGGGACTACGACTGGTACGAGCAGAATGGACGTTGGGCATGGCGGCGCACCAGCCGCGACATCCCGATCGCGGAAGGGTTTGTCGACGTCGGCGCCGGGGCCGCGGCGCGGATCGCCAGACATCTGCCGTGGGGCGACTATCGCCTGGAACTGGACGAACCCACAACAGGCGCCAGAACGGTCATCCGGCAGAGCTCGGGATGGTCGGAACCGGCGGACGGCGTCGAGCCCCCGGACGCGGCGCGGGTGTCGGCGGTGCGAACCGGCTATCGCGTCGGCGACACCGTGGAAGTCCGTGTCGAGGCTCCGTTCGCCGGCGAAGCGGAAGTGGCCGTGGCGACCGACAGGCTGGTATCGACCCATACGGTTCACGTGCCCAAGGATGGCGCCATCGTCAGACTGAAGGCTGACGCGAACTGGGTTGGCGGCGCCTATGTGATGATCACGGTTGTCCAGCCGCGAGACCCGGTCTTCAGTCCAAAGCCACGCCGCGCCCTCGGACTCGTCTACGTGCCAATTGATCAGACCGGGCGGAAGCTGTCGGTGGTTCTGGCGACGCCGCAGATCATCGACAGCAAGGCGCCGGTCAACGTACCGCTGACCGTCAAGGGCCTCGGCTGGGGCGAGAAGGCGCATGTGGCCCTGGCGGCGGTCGACGAGGGCGTCCTGCGGCTCACCCACCAGAAGAACCCCGATCCTGTCGGCTGGTATTTCGGCAAGCGGGCGCTGGGTCTGAGCTATCGGGACGACTACGGCCGCCTGCTCAATGCCAACCTCGGCGCGGCCGGCGCGGTCAACTTCGGCGGCGACGAGTTCGGCGGCGCGGGGCTGACCGTGGTGCCGACAAAGACCGTCGCCCTGTGGTCGGGGATCGTCGACACCGATGCGGGTGGTCACGCCACGATCCATCTGCCGCCGGGAGATTTCAACGGACAGCTGCGGCTGGTGGCGGTCGCCTGGACCGACAAGGCGGTGGGCTCCGGCGCAACGGAGATGACGGTGCGCCAGCCGGTGGTGGCCGAGCTCGCCCTTCCACGGTTCATGGCGCCGGGCGACCGCGCGCGGGCGACGCTGGAACTGGACAACGTGGCCGGACGCCCGGGCGCCTATCGCGCGGACGTATTGGGGACCGCCGGCTTCGGAGTATCGCCGGGCCGGACCTACACCCTGGCCGCCGGTCAGAGGATAACCCAGCCGGTCGATATCGTAGCGCCGTCATGGCCGGTTGTCGGTTCGCTGGAGCTCAGGGCGGCCGGGCCGGGTTTTGCCTCCGACCACCGTTATCCGTTGCAGACGCGCCTGGGCTGGGGGCCGATGACGCGCGTGGTCACTGCCCTGCAGGCGCCCGGTGAAAGCTATACGCCGCCCGCCGGCCTGTTGAGCGGCTTTGCCGCCGGGACGGTCAGGCTGACGGTGTCCTATTCGCCATTCCGCGGCTTCGATCCGGCGCCGATCATCGCGGCCCTGGCCCACTATCCCTATGGCTGCAGCGAACAGCTGGTCTCCACCTCCCTGCCGCTGCTCTATGCATCCGAGCTGGACGGCTCGAACACACCGCATCCGCCGAACGGCGGGGCATCGGCGGCGGTGGCCAAGCTGCTCGATCGCGAAGCGCTGGACGGTTCGTTCGGCCTCTGGCGGGTTGGCGATGGCGAGGCCGATCCGTGGCTCGGAGCCTACATCGTCGACTTCCTGCTCGAGGCCAGAGCCCACGGCATGATCGTCCCAAACGATGCGCTCGTCCGCGCCCTGTCCGGGATGAGGCAGATCTCCAGGCCCGACGGCTTCGGCTCGGTCGGCTATCAGATGCAGGCGCCCGACTACCCCGGGGTCGATCGGCAAAGGCTGCAGGAACAAAATCGCCTGCGGCGCAGCCGGGCGAGCGCCTACGCGCTCTACGATATGGCCAAGGCCGGGCAGGGCGACCTGTCACGCCTGCGCTGGTTCCACGACGTTGGCCTGAAGACCGAGCCTTCTCCGCTGGCGCGCGCGCAGATCGGCGCGGGGCTGGCCGCCATGGGGGATCGCGTCCGCGCGCATGACAGCTTCCTGCAAGCGGTCCAGGCGCTGGGCTACAAGGCGGAGGGCGACTGGTATCAGAGCCCGCTGCGCGATCTGGCCGGCGTGATCGCGCTGGCCTATGAAGCCGGGGAGACCGGCATTGCCCGCGGTCTGCAGGGTCGCCTGGAAAACACCGTCCGCTCGCCCGACGATATGAACACCCAGGAGCAGGCCTATCTGCTGCGGGCGGCGCACGGCATGTTCGCTACCGCCCGTCCCGCGAGCATTCGGGCAACCGGTGTACGCGCCGAAAGCACGACGCGTTTCGCGGTCGGCAGGCTCGCGGACGCCAGGCTGGTCAATGCCGCATCCGGCGCCATCTGGCGCACAGTGACGGTCACGGGACTGCCGACCATGCCGCCGGCCGCGAGTGGCGCCGGACTGCACCTGGACAAGCGGTTCCTGGGTCTGGACGGCGGCGCGGTCGATCCCGGGGCGCTCAAGCAGGGCCAGCAGGTGATCGTGCGGCTCTCCGGGCGCGCGGACAGCCAGCAGTCGATGCAGACGGTCATCGACGACGCGCTGCCGGCGGGCCTGGAGATCGAGGCGGTGCTGAAACCGGTCGACGCACAGGGCGCGGCAAGCGGAGATGACGATCAGAAGGCCGCGCCCGGTCGTTTCGCCTTCCTCGGCAAACTCAGCGATGTGTCCCTGCAGGAAAAGCGCGACGATCGCTATGTCGCGGCCTTCAGGCTGGAAGGCGGCAAGCCGTTCGTGCTGGCCTATGTCGCGCGCGCGGTGACGCCGGGCGACTTCTTCCTGCCCGGGGCGGAGGCGCGCAATATGTATCGCCCCGCGATAAGCGCACATACGGCAGCCGGTCGGCTCAGGATCGCCGGCGGGCAATGACGCAACAGAAGCCCGGGCGGCGGTGGCTGATCGGGGCGACCGCCGGCCTTGCCGTGATGATCGCCGGGGTCGCCGTCCTGGCGTTGACCTTGCCGCTGGGCAAGCTGCAGCGGTCCTCGCCGGTCATCCTGGACCGAAACGGCGCCTGGCTTCGGGCGATACCGGTCGAGAACGGTCGTTGGCGGCTGAGGGCCGATCTCGATCGCACCGATCCGGTGTTCATCCGCCGCCTGATCGCGTTGGAGGACGATCATTTCTGGCTGCATCCGGGGGTGGATCCGATAGCCCTGGCGCGCGCCATCGTCTCGGACGTCAGCGCCGGTCGCGTTCGTTCGGGTGGGTCGACGATCACGATGCAGCTGGCGCGCCGGCTGGAACCCAGGCGGCGCACGTTCGGAGCCAAGATGATCGAGGCGGCGCGGGCCGTCGGACTGGAGGCGCGCCTTGGTAAACGAGGCGTTCTGGCGGCCTATCTGACACTGACGCCTTACGGGGGCAGCCTGGAGGGAGTCCGCGCGGCATCACTGGGCTATTTCGGTCACGAGCCATCTACGCTGACCAACGCCGAACAGGCTCTGCTGATCGCCCTGCCACAGGCGCCGGAACTACGCAGACCCGACCTTCATCCACAGGCCGCGCGCCGGGCGCGTGCCCGAGTCCTTCATTTGCTGGCCCTGCGCGGACTGATCGACGCCAGAGCCGCGGTGGAGGCAGCCGCCGAACCGTTGCCTCGCCGGATCGTCTTTCCGCAGCGGGCCTGGGCAGCAGCCGGCGAACTGGCGCGTAACGCCTCGCCGTCGCGCCCCACGATCGTCTCGACCCTTGATGTCCGGCTGCAGGCCCGCCTCGAAGCGCTAGCGGCGCAGACCGGCGCCGGTCAGGGCGACCAGTCGTCCGCGGCCATCATCGTCGTCGAAACCGCGACGCGGGCGGTGAGGGCCATTGTCTCGTCCGCCGGCCATGACCGCCCTGGGGGCTGGATCGACATCACCCGTTCGCTGCGCTCGCCCGGCTCATCCCTGAAGCCGTTCATCTATGCCTTCGCTTTCGAGCAGGGACTGGCGGCGCCCGAAACACGCATGACGGACGCGCCGGTGGCTTTCGCAGGCTATGAGCCGGAGAATTTCGACCGCACATTCCATGGCGATGTGACAGCGGCCCAGGCGCTGCAATACTCGCTCAACGTCCCCGCCGTCGCCATGCTGGCCAAGCTGGGTCCCGAAGCCTTCGAAGCCCGGCTTGAAGGCGCCGGCGCGCGGCTGGTGCGTCCGCGGCCAGGACTGGCCGATCCCGGTCTGGCCCTGGCGCTGGGAGGCGAGGGAATCAGCCTGCGGGATGTGGCGATGTTGTATGCGGCGTTGGGTGATCGTGGGCTGGCCAGGCCGCTTGTCTGGGCCCAGGACGATGCGGCGGGCCACCCGCGCGGCCGCAGGCTGGTCTCAGCCGAGGCGGCCCAGCAAGTCCTGTCGATCCTTCGCGAAAGTCCGCCTCCGCCAGGCCGGGCCCCGCCGGCGCTGAGCGAGGGCGCGCCCAAACTCGCCTTCAAGACCGGCACCTCCTACGGATTCCGCGACGCTGTCGCCGCTGGCATCGGCGATGGCTGGACCGTCGTGGTCTGGACCGGACGGCCGGACGGGGGCGCGCGCCCGGGAATGACCGGCCGTCAGGCGGCGCTGCCACTGCTGTTTCAGGTATTTGATGTACTCGAGGCCGACGCGCCGCGCGCGCAGGCGCTTTCTCCGCAAGTCGCGCCACCCGCCCTCACACAGATCGACGATGGGCGAGGCGGACCGCAAATGCTTTTCCCGCCGGACGGCGCGTCGCTGCTGGTCGATGGATTCGGCCCAAACTCGCGGGGGCTGGCCCTGGCCGGACGCGGCGACGGGCTAAGATGGTACGTGGATGGCGCGCCACTCGCCGATGACAACGGGCAGGTGGTTTGGCGCCCGGACTATCCGGGCTTCTACACAATTGCCGTGATCGATCGTCTTGGGCGGCAAGTCAAAACGCGCGTGCGGGTCCGCTGATTGCGATCAGGGCTACTGACCGCCGCCGAGCGGATCCGGAAGGTGACCCGCCTTGCGGCCGTGGAGGCGTTCCTGAATCTGCCGCAGGCGGTGGTTCTCGGCCGACAGGTCGAGAACGTCCGACTGCAATTGGGCGTTGCGGCGCTTAAGGTACTCGTTCTCACGCAGGACCTCCGCGAGATCGCGATCGGCCATGGCGCCGCCCCCCCAGGACGGCGGGCCGTTTAGAAGCCCATGCCGCCGATCTGCTTCACCGGAACGCCATCGGCATCCTTCGGCGCTTCGACGATCGCGGCTTCCGTGGTGATCAGCAGGCCGGCTACGGAGGCGGCGTCCTGCAGGGCGGTGCGCACAACCTTGGTGGGGTCGATCACGCCGTCGGCGACCATGTCGACGTATTCCTCGGTCTGGGCGTTGTAGCCGAAGGTTGGCGAGGCGTTCGCCAGCAGCTTGCCGACCACGATCGCGCCTTCGACACCGGCGTTCTCCGCGATCTGGCGGATGGGCGCCTGCAGGGCGTGACGGATGATGGCGATGCCGGCATCCTGGTCGCGATTGGCGCCCTTCAGGGTGTCCAGAGCGGCGGAGGCGCGGAGCAGGGCGACGCCGCCACCGGGGACGATGCCTTCCTCGACCGCCGCACGGGTGGCGTTGAGGGCGTCGTCGACGCGGTCCTTGCGTTCCTTCACTTCAACTTCGGTCGAGCCGCCGACCTTGATCACGGCGACACCGCCGGCAAGCTTCGCCAGGCGTTCCTGCAGCTTTTCCTTGTCGTAGTCCGAGGTGGAGTCCTCGATCTGCGCCTTGATCTGCGAAATGCGGGCGGCGATGGCTTCCTTGTCGCCGGCGCCGTCAACGACCGTGGTCGCTTCGCGGGTGATGGTGACCTTCTTGGCCGTGCCGAGCATATCGAGGGTGACGTTTTCCAGCTTGATGCCGAGATCCTCGGAGATGACCTGGCCGCCGGTAACGACGGCGAGGTCTTCCAGCATGGCCTTGCGGCGATCGCCGAAACCCGGCGCCTTGACCGCCGCGACCTTCAGGCCGCCGCGCAGTTTGTTGACCACCAGGGTGGCGAGCGCCTCGCCCTCGATGTCCTCGGCGATGATCAGCAGCGGACGAGCGGACTCGACCACGGCTTCGAGCAGCGGCAGCAGCGGGTGCAGCGAGGAGAGTTTCTTCTCCGACAGCATCACCAGCACGTCTTCCAGCTCGACCGCCATGGTCTCGGCGTTGGTGACGAAATAGGGCGAGAGGTAGCCGCGATCGAACTGCATGCCCTCGACGACCTCGAGTTCGCTCTCCAGGGTCTTGGCTTCCTCGACAGTGATGACGCCTTCGTTACCGACGCGAGCCATGGCCTTGGCGATCATGTCGCCGATTTCCTTGTCGCCATTGGCGGAGATCGCGCCGACCTGGGCGATCTCGTCATTGGTTGTGACCTTGCGGGACGATGCCTTGATGGCGTCGGTAACGGCGATCGCCGCCTTGTCGATGCCGCGGCGCAGGTCCATCGGGTTCATGCCCGCCGCGACAGCCTTCATGCCCTCGACAACGATAGCCTGGGCCAGAACGGTCGCGGTCGTGGTGCCGTCGCCCGCCTTGTCGCTGGTCTTGGAAGCAACTTCGCGGATCAGCTGGGCGCCGAGGTTCTCGAAGCGATCCTCGAGTTCGATTTCCTTGGCGACGGTGACGCCGTCCTTGGTGGTGCGCGGGGCGCCCCAGGATTTTTCGATGACCACGTTGCGACCCTTGGGTCCCAGGGTGACCTTGACCGCATTGGCCAGGGTGTTGACGCCGCGCAGCATGCGGGCCCGCGCGTCGGTGGAGAAGTAAACGTGTTTGGCGGCCATCTGCCTGCTCTTTCAAGAATAGGGGGTGTTGGGGGACGTGAGGGCCGAGGGGCCCTGACGGTGGATGATCAGGCGGCGGTTTCGACGACGCCGAGGATGTCGGATTCCTTCATAATCAGGAGATCCTCGCCTTCGAGCTTGATTTCGCTGCCGGACCACTTGCCAAACAGGATCCGGTCGCCAGGCTTCACATTCATCGGAATGCGCTGACCGTCGTCATCGCGGGCGCCGGGCCCGACAGCGATCACTTCGCCTTCCTGCGGCTTTTCCTTGGCCGAATCGGGGATGATGATGCCGCCTTTGGTCCGGGCTTCTTCATCGACGCGTCGAATGACAACGCGGTCGCCCAGAGGACGAAAGGTCATAGGCGAACTCTCCAGCTAGACAGGCTCGCAAGGGCGCGGCCGGATTGGCACTCGACTCATGCAAGTGCCAATGAAAACTGTAGATGGTCCGGAAAAGCCGAAACACAAGGATCGGTGGATGTCGGAGGTAAAAGAATTCTATCGGAGGAAAATTGAATTCGACGAATATTTCGCGATCGACTTCGGAATCCGCGACGTCAAAAATCTGCAAATCGACCCGGCTTTTTTCTTGGGCCACGGTTAGATCAGTAAGAATTTTCCGCGGATTACGCAGATAGTCGCAGATGAGATTGGGCGGGAGAGAGATTGGATTGAACGCAAAGACGCAAAGGCGCTATCGATTTGATTGCGCTTCGCGCTAGCGGCAGGTTTTGGGGGATTCAGGTGGGGCGGTGGGGGAGAATTTGGGCGGTGTGTTCTTCAGAATCCGGCCCGGGAGACTGGGTTTTGAAGGCTTCGAGGCCGGCTTCAGTGATCTTCCAACCCTGGTGATCGCGGCTGGCGAGACCGAGCAGAGTCAGTTCGCGCGCGTCGGCGATGTTGATCCAGTTGACGTCAATGCCGGCCTTTTTCCGTTCCAGATTGGCGAGGGCGTGAAACAGGGAGGGCGACAGTTGCATGCTATCGGCTGGCCGAAACCGGCTCGATTTCAGGCTCGTGCTCTTCCGAGGCCGATGGCTTGAGGCCGTTGCGGCGCTCCCACGCCGCTACGCGGGCGCGATGATTGTCCGTCTCGCTCGCTAGCTTTCGCCACATCTTGGCCAGTTCCACGTAAGCGTCACGTTGCGCGGCCGTGAGCATTACCTTGGCCAGACGGTCGCAACGGTCCGCGTCTTCGTTCAGCCTGGACACCAACATTTCAGCCAATCCTTGGGAAAAATCCCAATATTTCCGCACACACGAAAAATACACTCCTGCGGACTCGACTGAATAAATCAAATAATAACCCAGCGAGATACGAATATATGGAAACCGGACGAGCATATCGCAAGGGGTGTCATCTCAGTACTCCGGCCTGCTTTAGGGTGGCTATGCGGGCGTCGTCATAACCGGCGAACTCGCGGAGGATGTGGTCAGTGTCGCGCCCGGTTTGCGGGGCGGAGCGGTCGAGCCGGGCGGGGGTGGCGGACAGCCGAAAGCGGGAGGCTTCGACAATCGGCACACGGCCACGCGGCTCGGGTTGCATTATCAGGTGACCGAGGGCGCCGATCTGCGGATCGGCGGCGAAATCCTGCGCCGTCGCGACGACGTGGGCCGGTATGCCGTGCGCCTGCAGTGCCGCCTCCGCCTGGAACAGATCCTGTCCGCGGGCCCAGTCGGCGACGACTGCCTCGATCTCGTCCTCATGCGCCTTGCGGCCGGAAAGGCTGGCGAAGCGCGGATCGTTCGCCAGCGCCTCGCCGCCGACGATCCCGGCGAGCGCTTTCCATTGCGGGTCGGAACAGACCGCGATCGCCAGCCAGGCTTCGTTTCCGGCGCAGGCGAAGACTCCATGTGGTGCGAAATCAGGGTCGCGATTGCCCAGCGCGCGGGCGACACGGCCAGTCGCGGCGTAGTCGGCGATCAGCGGGGCGAGGAATTGCAGCCCCGCCTCGGCCTGGGCGGCGTCGATATAGCCCCCCTCACCGGTGCGGCGGCGGTGATCCAGCGCCGCGAGCAGCAGCGGCAGGGAGAAACGTGGCGCCACGAAGTCGGTGTAGGGTCCGGCGGGACCGACAGGTTCCGCGCCGTCGCGTCCGACCATCACCTGAAAGCCCGACGCCGCCGCGCCGATGTTGCCGAAACCCGCCGTGCGCGCCAGCGGACCGTCCTGGCCCATCAGACAGGACGACAGCATGATGATCGCGGGATTGTACTTCTGAAATTCGGCGTAGGAGAGCCCCCACTTTTCCATCTGGCCGGGAGCGAACGATTCCGTGACGACGTCGGCCCAGCGGGCGAGATCGAGCACCACCTGGCGCGATTGCGGCCGACTCAGATCAAGCGCCAGCCCGAGCTTGCCCACATTGCAGTTCTCCCAGAGAGCGCTTTGCCCGTAATCGACGACGCCTTCGGGAAACGGGCCGACCACACGGGTGGCATCCATCCGCGCGGCGCTGTCCACGCGCACCACCGTGGCGCCGTAGTCGGCCAGGGCGCGGCCGACACGGGGTCCTGCGACCACCCAGGCCAACTCGAGAACCCTGAGCCGGCCAGGGGACGGTCCGGGGGTTGAACGTCGGGCGAGGGCCCGGGTCCGCCAGGGCGCCCGCCCGAACCCAGCCAGTCCGCAATCACCTCGTCGGTATGCTCGCCGATCCGCGGAGCCGGCCGCAGAGCGGAAAACGCCCCCGGCGCCTTGGCCCATGCATGCGGCAACAGCCGAGGACCCGTCTGTTCGAGCACCGCCGAATAGACGCCGCGCCCCTGAAACTGCTCGCTTTCGACCAGGGTGCGGGTGGTCTGGATCTGGGTGAGCAGGATGCGCCGCTTCAGGGCCTGGGCCACCAGTTCGGCGGTGGTCATCCGTTCGAAGAAACGCCGGATCTCGGCGCGCGGCGCCTCCAGGCCCTCCAGTGTCAGGCGGCCGGCCTGCAGGTCGGCCAGCAGCTTCGTCCAGTCCCAGTCATCGAATTCGGGATCCAGGGCGCCGCGCTCTCGCATCCAGGCGAACAGGGCGTTGGTTGAGGCGCCGCCGAGCGCGCCCATTCCCATCGCCATTTCCACCTTGCCATCGAAAGTTTCCCAGCTGGATCTGCCGGCACGCGCTTGCGGGACCGGCTCGCCCGGCATGGGCCGGCGGCCGCGCGGGTCGGCCGTCGTCTCGGCCAGGACCAACGAGAGGGTGGCCTCGGCCACGCTGATCTGGGCGGAGATGTCGACATGCTGTCCCTTGCCACTACGCAAACGAGCGAAATGAGCGATCAGCGCGCCGGCCGCACCGTCGGCGGCGGCGTGCAGCCAGCCCTGCGGCGCGGTGATCCGCAAGGGGGGACCCACGCCATCCCGCGCCGGCAACAGGGCGCAGCCGGCGGCCCACACCGTCAGTTCGCTCGCCGCCCATCCGGCCTTGGGACCCTTCGAGCCGAACGGGGTGATCGAGACGTGGATCAGCCGGGGACTGATCCGCGCCAGGTCGGCGAAGGCCAGTCCGCGGGCGGCCATCACGCCCGGGGCCTCGGACTCAATGAGGAAGTCGGCCTCGGCCGCCAACCGCAGGAACAGTTCCCGGCCGGCGGGCGAATCCAGATCACAGGCCAGGCCACGTTTCGCGGACGCGTAGGCGGACCAGCAGAGAGAATTGTCAGGCGGCGGATCGGTGGTGAACGGTCCGACCAGGCGTGCGGACGAACCGGTCGGCGGCTCGACCTGGACGACGTCGGCGCCGAGCTGGCCCAGGATTCTTCCTGCCAGCATGCCGCGTCCGTCGGTAAGGTCCAGGACCCGGTAGGGCGAGAGAAAGCCGTCCGCCATGCACGCGTCCCGTTGCGACCGTTGCCCGGCCCGCGCCAGGATGATGCCGCAAACGGCGGCGCCCGCAAGGGTCTCCGGGCAAACCCCCGAGGTTAGGGGACGGTTGATGGGCCCGCACCGACCTGTGCGGCGTAGTCGTCGGCGTCGAACCAGCCCCGCGAATGCGTGATCCGGCCTGAGGGATCGAGGTCCCATTCCTCCCAGCCGGTCACAGAGACCACGTTCCGGGTGACCCCGCGCGAACCGGTGAATGTCCAAAGATAGATCACGTGGTCGCCCGATACACGGACACCGTCACATGTCAGCGTCAGATCGGGAATGTCGGCAAAGAAGCCCGCCGCCATGGCAGCGACGCCTTCGCGGCCCCGCCAGGGATCTCCAGCATTGATGATGATTGTTCCATCCAGCGTGAAGAACTTCGCGACGGCCATTGGTTCGCCCGTATTCCAGGCGGCCGTATAGGCTTCGGCGATACCGTGCGCCCGTGTCAGTTCAATCGCCATTTCGCTTTGTCGATCCGTTGTCCATGCTCGTGGTATCATGCCGTCAAACCACAGACTTGAGGAGTGAGCTCGTGAGGCAAACCTGGGCGCCGGGTGGTGGAGTGCACGGCCTTGTTCTGGCCGGCTCAATCGGTTTAGCCGTATTGGCGGCGGCGGCCGGGGCCACCGCGCAGACGGCGCCGACCGGTTATCTGCGCGTGAACCAGGTCGGCTATGAGACCGGAACTATCGCGCATGCCTACCTGGTGACCAGCCAGTCCGCTTCCGGAACGACCTTCAAGGTGCGGGATGAAGGCGGCCACGACGTGGTTGTCGGTCAGGTCGAATCTCCGGCTGGAAACTGGGGCGATTTCGTAGTGACCCCCCTTACCTTTTCCATCGAACGGGAAGGTCGCTACCGGCTGATCGTGGAGGGCATTTCGGCGCCGCCCGCGCACTTTAACGTGGACCATCCCGACGGGCTCTACGCACAACCGCTGCATAACGCCCTGGAGTTCTATCAGACCGAAAGGGACGGCCCGGACTACATTCCCAGCGCCCTGCGCACCGCGCCAGCTCACCTCAATGATGCGAGCGCCATGGTATACGTCACGCCGCCCATGACTCCCTACGGCAAGGTGATCGGTGAGCTTACCCCGACCGGCGAGACCATCGACGCCAGCGGCGGCTGGTGGGACGCGGGTGACTATCTGAAGTTCGTACAGACCACGAGCTACACGGTCGGCGTCATGCTCACGGGATTGCGGGACTTTCCCGGGCAGATGGGGCCGCGCAGCCGCGCGGATTTCACCGCCGAAGCGAAGTTCGGAATAAGCTGGCTGCTGAAGATGTGGGATGACCGTACATCGACGCTGCACTATCAGGTGGCGCTCGGCAGTGATTTCGTCGGCGCCAGGACGCTGAGCGACCATGATCTCTGGCGACTGCCGCAGGTGGACGACACCCTGGACGCGGGAAATCCCCGCTACGCCCTGATCAATCATCGCCCTGTGTTCGTGAGCGGTCCTCCGGGCTCGCGAATCAGTCCGAACTTGGCCGGCCGCTTGAGCGCTGACTTTGCCCTCTGCTTCATCGAATTCCGCCGCTCGGACCTGGCGCTGGCCCGGCAATGCCTTGCCGCCGCTGAACATATCTTCGACCTCGCCGACACCAATCCGACCACGCTGCTGACGGCATTGCCCTACGGATTCTATCCGGAAACCGAATGGCGCGACGATCTGGAATGGGGTGCGAACGAGCTGTATCTGGCGCTGGCGCTCGGTGGCGACGCCGCCCCGGCGGATCTGCCGCACGACGACGCCGGTTACTACCTGAAGGCTGCGGCGAACTGGGCGCACGCCTACATAACAGGGCCGGGCGACGGCTATGACACCCTGAACCTGTATGACGTCAGCGGGTTGGCGCATTACGACCTCTATCGCGCGATCGCCGCGGCAGGCGATCCACCCGCGCTGGCGGTCACACGCCAGGATCTGCTGGCGGACTTGCGTCAACAACTGGCGATCGGCGCGGACCGGGCGACGCGGGACCCGTTCGGGTTCGGCGGCGCCTGGAACGAGGCCGACAGCGTCGCCCACGGCATGGGACTTGCGGTGACCGCGGAAGAGATCGCCGACCTTACCGGAGACAGGCAGCCGGACGACCTGGCGAGATCGTGGATGGGTAATATCCTTGGCGCCAACGTCTGGGGGGTGTCGATGATTGTCGGCGATGGAAGCAACCCGCCTCATTGCCCGCAACATCAGGTCGCCAATTTAGAAGGATCCCTCGATGGGTCAGGCCTGCTGCTGCGGGGTGCGGCTGTCGAGGGACCAAATGCCCCGAACACAGTGGCGCGCGGATTTCTTTCTGGACTGCGCGCCTGCCCGGTTGACAGCGTCGACGCCTACAAGATGTTCACAGGCCGCGACGCCCGCTTCAAGGACAACGTGAAGAACTATGTGAACACCGAGCCGGCGATCGACCTCACCGCGCTCTCGCCGCTGATGTTCGCCTGGCGAATAGCCGGCAAACCGCGACCGCTGGCGGTGAACTGAACCGGCCGCCTCAGGCGTCTCCACGCCGGACGGGCAGGCGGCGGCGGCCCCAGAGGAAGAACGGCTTGATGCGCTCGCCCCGGTCGACAAGGTGCAGGTCGGGGAAGCGGGTCGTGAGGGCCTTGAGCGCCGTGCGGGCCTCAAGCCTGGCCATCTCCGCGCCAATGCAGACATGGATGCCGACGGCGAACGAGAGGTGCTTGCGCGGCGGCCTGTCGAGCGAAAAACGATCCGGGTCCTCGAACACCGACGGGTCGCGGTTGGCCGCGGCATAGTTCAGCATCACCTTTGCGCCCTCGGGGATCGCGACGCCGCCAACAGCGAAATCCCGGGTCGTGGTCCGGAACAGAGCCAGAACCGGCGGATCGAAACGCAGACTCTCCTCCACGGCACGGTCGATCAGCGACGGATCGGCGACGACGCGCTCCCACAGCGCTCGATTCTCAAGCAGACGCCAGACGACATTGGTAATCAGCGAGGTAGTGGTCTCGTTCCCGCCGACCAGTAACTGGCTGACCAACCCCTGGATGGAGAGATCGTCGAGGCGGACCCCATCGCTTTCCGCCACCACCATGCGAGTGATCAGATCGTCTGGCGGCGCGCTGTCGGCGCGGCGGGCGCGGATCTGATCGAGGATATAGCCTCCCAGAGCCTCGAGTTCGCCCATCCACGGGGTCGGGTCCTCGGCGCCCATCGCCTCCACCGACGCATCCGACCATAGCTTGAACTGATGGATGTCATGGCTGGGTACGCCGAGCATCTCGCAGATGATCACCACCGGCAGCGGGAACGCGACGTCGTCGTGCAGGTCGAAACCCGGCTTGTCCGCCACCGCGTCGAGCAGTTCGGCTGTCTGGGCCTCCACACGCGGTGTCAGGGCCCGGATCGCCCCAGGCGTGAAGGCCTGCTGCACCAGCCCCCGATGGAGAGTGTGCATCGGCGGATCACAGACCATGCCGGAAGGCGGCGTATATCGAGGCCCCTGACCCTGCGCGCTTGAAAACACCTCGATGTCGCGCAGCGCGGCCTCGACGTCCTCGTAGCGCGAGAGAATGTAGAATCGCGGATCATAGCCCTCGAATAGGCTGACCGGAGCCCCTTCGCGCAGATAGTGATAGTTCGCCGCATGATCGCGCAGCGTGACCTCGTCGAGCGGGCTGTAACCGACCATCCTCATCTCCTTGTCTATGCGTCGACCTTGGCCAACGGCAGGGTGAAGCGGAAGTCGGCCCCGCCTCCTTCAGCCGGCTCGAACCAAAGCTCACCGCCGTGGCCCTCGATCAACCGGCGGCAGATCGAGAGACCAACGCCCATGCCGTCGCGTTTGCTGGAGACGAAGGGCGAAAACAACGTGCTCATGCGGTCGGCGGTGACGCCGGCGCCGTTATCGATCACCCGCACCAGCGACATCTCTCCACGCACCTCCACAACGATGCGTATCATGGGGGTCCGATCGAGCTTGTCCATGGCCTGGACCGCATTGCGGACGAGGTTGACCAGCACCTGCTGCACCTGAATCCGGTCAGCCAGGACGCTGGTCGCCGCGGGGTCGATCGACTTGCTGACCTCAACGCCGCTGGCGGCCGGATTTGGCAGCGCCAGGGCCAGTGAATCGTCGACGAGTTCGCTAAGATCCTCAACCTTGGTGTCGGCCTCACCCCGGGCAATGAATTCCCGTAGCCTGCGCACGATCTCACCCGCGCGCACCGCCTGCTTCTCGGCAAGGCGCGCGGCTCGAAGCAGACGCTGGCGAACCGGTGTGTCCAGAGGTTTGTCTTCGTCACGCAGCATCATCTCGATGGCGCCAACCGACGTGCCCACCGCCGCCAGCGGCTGGTTCAGCTCGTGCGCAAGACCGGCGGCCAGTTCACCCATGGCGCTAAGGCGGGAGGTATGCGCCAGCTCCGCCTGGAGCTCGAGCAGGCGCGCGCCACGCGCGGCCATTTCCATCCGGTCGCGCAGCACCTCGGAGACGTCCATGTACACACCGAAGATGCGCGAGAGACGATCGCGGGAATCGTATTCGTAGCGGAGCACGCCCTGCAGGTCGCGGTAGTTGCCGTCACTGTGCATGGCCTTGAAAATTACCGTTCGGCCGTGAACCCCGCGTCGTGCATCATCCATGAACAGGGCCGTTACGCGGGGGATGTCCTCGGGGAAAACACGTCCGAACCAGACCGAATAGTCCTTACCGAGCCCCCCCTCTTCCAGCCCCAGCATCCGTTCCAACTGCGGCGAGAACTGAGCCTTGCCACTGAGCAGCCAGTAGTCGGCCATCCCCACGCCGTAGCCGGCGGTCACCTGCTCCAGGCTTTCTGTGGTTTCATGCAGTGCTGCGGCCGACTGTTTCAGCGCGGTAATGTCATTCATCGTCTCGACCAGCTTGAGCTCGGAATCCGCTTCGGGCTTGTCGACCGCGACCCGGGTAGCGATCCACAGGCGGCGACCGTCGCGGGCCGTCTGCCTTACCTCGCCGGACCATTCGCCGGTGCGCCGGATCGTGGCCACAATGTCCTCAAGAGGGATCTGATACTCGGTATGCAAGACGTCCGGAGCACGCCGTCCGACGACTTCCTCGGAGGTGTAGCCAAACAGCGCCTCGCAACCGCGCGGCCAGTACTCCACCAGCCCCTGTTCGGAATGGATCATCACTGGCGAGGCTTCCACGGCTCGACTGAGGGTCGAACGCTGGCGGCGCTCCAGCCAAAGCCCCCGCAGCGCCGCCAGGCCGACCATCACCAGTACGATCGAGTTGAGCTCGGCATTGAGCACCGGCGAGACGTTCGGTGAATAGGCCCTATGGCTCGCCGCCAGCGACAAAAGACCCGCCGCGACGATGGGCATCAACATCAGCGGCATCAGGAACCGCCCAAGGGCGACGGAGCGGTCGAAACCGGTCAGCGCGCCCAGCCAGCGGCGATCTCCTCGCAGCAGTAATGCCCAGCCGACCATCACGAGAACCAGCATGGCCAGCTGGATGTTGCCGGCGCCAACAAAAAGCTCCCTGGCGAACCCGCCACCGAGGCTGAGGAAGCCCAGTTGCCACAGGGCGCTGTACCAGAGGCATGTCCTGCCGACCGTCAACCCGAACAGAGCCAGCGGCTGTGTCCGCGACAGTACGGCCAGAGGCAGCGCCAGTCCCGCCGCGAGCATCAGTAAGCTTACTAGATAGCGATCCCATCCCGCCGTGAACGGCATGGCGCCGCTGCGCCAGACACCCGAGGTCCACAAAGCGAGATCCGAAGCAGGCGCGGGCGTCACCGTCATCAACGCCATGCTGACTCCGCCGAGCGCCACAAGTGCAATGCTCAAGACCACAGTCGTCCAGAAGCGGTTCCACAGCACCGCGGACACGCCAAGCGCGGAGGCGAGAGTGCCAATCATGAATAGCGTTTGCAATGACAGCAAATGGTCGGGACGCACGGTTGCGGCGATGACGATCGCGAATACACATGACGGAACGACGGTTTGAGTAACCGCGATGACCACCTGGAGAGCGTCCGCGCGCGGATGCACAGCCGTTCTCCCGGCCACGGCCCCTACCGGCAGAACCGCCTCTTCAGCACCCGGAAGGTGTTGCACCGACATTTTTCATGCCTTCGCCAGACGCTGACCTTCAGCGTATCCCCGCATCGGAACATCGACCGGTTCGCGCCGTGCGGCAACGAGTAAGTCGACAACCGGAACAATGAAACTATTGGCCGGGTCTGGCGTCATGCAAGAATAATCGCTGGACGAGACAAAATGTCCTGATACGGTTCCCATAACCGCTGGGTCGTCGGGACGTTTTCGTCATCCGCTCCGATACCCATCGGTCAATGGTACAATGGGCCAGCTGGGGGGGCGATGACGACCAGATTGCTCAGTGGGACCTACGGTTCCGGTTACACGATCCATTCCCCAACGACGATCGTGAGCATCACGTCGAGCGGCTACGTCGAGGGAACCGGGGTTCAGTCCCAGACAATTACGTCGGCGGGCTACACGGTCAGCAACCAGGGTCGGATCCATAGCACGCAGGCTGGCGTATACTTGCGCCACGGCGGTGCGGTGACCAATGGGTCGTCGACCAATACAACCGCGTCGATTTTTGGGACCTACGCGGGGGTCGGGATGCTTGGCGCCGCCGGCACAGTCACAAACTATGGGTCAATCACCTCGTCGGGAGGGGCCAAATACAAGTTCGCAGCCGTGTCGCTGGGGACCGGCGGCGGTGTGACCAATGGTTCAGCGACGGACACCCATGCGCTGATCTCCGGCTATGACGGTGTGGGCGTCTTCGCGACGCCCGGAACTGTCAGCAACTTCGGAACGATCCTCGGTACTGGCGGCACAACGGGGGGACAGAAGGTCGCCGGCATTTATCTCGCTCACGGCGGCGGCGTCAGCAACGCTTCCGCCGGGGTCATCAAGGGCGCGACCGGCATCAAGTCGCGATATGTCGCCTCGGTAACCAACTACGGAACAATCACCGATCTCGGCCAGGGCGGCGGCGTCAGGCTCGACGGCGGCGGACTGGTGGTCAATGGCGGCGCGTCCGCAACCTCGGCAACTATTTCGGCTGCCGTGGACGGGGTCAGCTTCGGATCATACATGGGGGGAACCGGCACGCTGAGGAATTTCGGCGGCATTTCGGGGCAGATCGGCGCGTACTTCGGTGCGACCGGCGAAGTCGTGAACGGCAGCGCGTCGGACACAACCGCGCATATCTCAGGCCAGTCGAGCGGTATCTACTCTCCGCAGATCGGCGCCCAGACGGTGATCAACTACGGAACGGTATCCGGTTCGAGCAAGTGGGGCGTTCACCTGGGGCTCAATGGTCCTTTGACCAACGGATCTCTCACCGACACATCGGCCCTGATCACCGGCATGAGCGGCGTAAAGGGCGCTACCCAGATCGCTAACTTCGGCACGATCACCGGGACAGGCGCAGCGGGCATCGAGGCCTTCTACTGCACCGTGAATAATGGCGCGGTCGGCGACACCAAGGCGCTGATCCAGGGTGTGCAGGCAATCTATTTACAGCGTAACGGCACGGTTACCAATTTCGGCACGATCCTTGGAACCGGTGGCAGTTCAGCCATTTCGCTCAATCCTCATGGTTACGTGGGCCCTTCCAGCAACTTCACCAATGGAACCGCCACCGACACCACAGCGCTGATCTCGGGCGCCTACGGTATCGACGGCAAACAGATCAACAACGCGTCGGTCGCCCCGGGGGCAGTGGTCAACTTTGGTACGATCATTGGAACCAGCGGGTCCGCTATCGTACTCGGCCATTCTTATAGTTCCACGTTGCGGAGCTATTTGAGCAATGGTTCGTCGGCCGACGTTTCCGCCACCATCAAGGGCGGCGTGAATAACGCTCTCGGTCACAGCGACGGCGTCTCACTCGATGAAGGCGTGATCATCAACTTCGGCACAATCCTCACATCGGCGATCGGCTATGGCGTCAGGCTGTCGATCTACGGCTCCCTTACCAATGGCGCCGCAGACGACAAAAGCGCGCTAATCGAGGGCTATGGTGGTGTCTATTGGGGCGGCGGCGGTACGCTGACCAACTATGGTGCGATCATTGCCACCAAAGGCGACGCGATCAGGATCACGTCGGCTAATTCGACGCTCGTCACTGAAGCAGGATCATCAATCCAGGGTAATGTCGTCGGCGCGGGCGGCGCGCTCGACTTTGCCGGGGGAACCGGCACGATCTCCACGCTTTCCAACACAGCAATTACCGTTGTCGGGGCAACGAGCACGACGAACTTTGCGAACTTTAAATCCCTGGCGCTGGGATCAGTTGCGGTCTTCACGCTTTCGGGCGCCGGCACGATCAGTTCCGGAGGCGAAACAGGCACTATTGGACCGCTTAAAGTCGACGGTCGCCTCGTGGTCACCGGCAGCCTGCTGGTGACGACGGGAACGGTCAATGGCGCCGGCCTGCTGTCGTTTTCATCAGGAACAGGCGTCTTCGACACCGGTGAGCCGATCTACGGTCCACCGATCACCGTGGCGCATATCGATATGTTCGGAACCAGCACCGTGTTGCTGAAGACAGGCTTCAACTACGCCGGAGTCTGGGACCAGGTATCGGGAACCCTCTCTCTGGCCAGCGGCGCTACGCTGAGTTTGACGGGAGTCGGAGACAGTCTGGGCGGAACCGTGACGGGCGCGGGCATTCTTCAGGTCGCCACCGGAACGGCTGTCGCAGTGCGGTCGATGACTCTCGACGGCGGGGTGACGTTTGACAACCAGGGTCAGGTGAACCAGTCCGGCGTGATCAAGTGGAAGAAGGGCGTCATCTACAACGAGCGTGGCGCGAACTGGAGCCTTACGGGCGCGTCAGGGATTCTGCTGTTCCCGGGCGCGAACGGCACCCTCGTAAACGACGGTGTACTGACGGTGTCGGGAGGGTCGCGCGCGATCACTATCAACGCCGATCTCAACAGCACGGGCGTGATCGATATCACCAGCGGCGCCTTGTCGCTGGCGGGCGGCCTGACCACCGGGAACGGAATAATTCAAGGGGCGGGGACACTGGGCCTGACGCGCGGCTTTTTCTCATTTTCCTCCGACGTCAATCTCAACGTCGCCTCGATCTCGGTGACCGGTGCGGCGACAGTGGTCGAGATCGGCGGTAACTTCACCTATGGCGGCGCCTGGGTACAGACGGGCGGCGCGCTCACCATCGACGGGGGCAGCGTCCTCAACCTTATCGGACCAGCCAACGCCATCAGTGGATCAGTGCGGGGGAGTGGAACCCTGGTGCTCAGCGGCGGTGTCGCACTCTCGGCGGTCACACTATCGGCGGCGACGGTGCAGATAAACAGTGCCGCGGTGAATCTGTCCGGGGCCATCAAGCTTTACGGCGTTGCCAGCGTGGCATCGAGCAACATCACCATCGCCTCGACAGGCGCCAGCCTGCAGGGCGGAGGCACGATCACGCTATCGGAGGCTGCCGGCTATGCCATCCGCGGCGCCGCCACGACCAGCCGACTGGTCAATTTGTCCGACACCATTACGGGCTACGGCGACATCGGCAGCGGCCAGATGGTGCTGTTGAATGAGAAAGCCGGCCTGATCGAAAGCGACGGGCCCGGAACGCTGGTGATCAATACCGGCGCCAATGCCATCGCCAATGCAGGCTTGATTGAATGTGAGGTCGGCAGCCTGATGATCGACAGCAAGATCAACAACAACGGCACATTGATGGTTGCCTCTGGAACCTTGACCGTCAACGCAGCAGTGGTCGGCGTGGGGGAGGTGCAGATCAACGGCGGCCTGGCTGACTTCACCTCATATTTCAACCAGCGTGTGACCTTCGGCGCGGCGGGTGTGCTCGAGCTGAGCCATTCGACCGCATACACCGGCACAGTCTTCGGCTTTTCAACCGCCGGGGCAACGTCGCTCGATCTCGGCGATATTGCTTTTGGTGCGGGAACCACAGCTAGCTACAAGGGCAATACGAAGGTGGGCATCCTGACGGTCAGTGACGGAGTCCGCACCGCGCAGCTCAAGTTGATAGGCGACTACACAGGCTCGACCTTCACAGTGTCCGACGACGGACATGGCGGAACCTCAGTCACGGATGCGGCCAAGCCCAACCCAACGGCGTTCGTCGCCGCGATGGCCGGCGTCGGCGCGTCGCAAACGGCCGGCATAGTCCCGAGCACCACCCTAACCGCTACACCGCCGCAAATGCTGGCGAAACCGGGGCTCCACTAGCGCCGCCCCCAAAGACAGGGCGCGCGCTTATTGCGCCGCACGTGGCTCAATGCCCGGACGACGGCGCCGATTCCGCGAGATAGGACGGGCTGAGCGTCTTAAGCCGGGTCGCTGTGGGCAGCAGGGTCGGGTAAAACTGCACGAAGGTGGTGTCGACGGCGGCGTGCTGCTGATGGCAGGCGTAGCAAGACGCGGCATGTGGGATTTCGCGTGCCGGCGCCCCCGCCGCGTCGAAGGCAAAGAAGGCCCAGCCTCCCCTGAACCGCGCATCATCCTTCACGTGCGCCTCGGCGCCCATGTACTGGGTGGTCTGGAACAGGCCGCGCCTGTTGATCGAGCCCTGACCGGTTCCCCCTCGGTTCTCCAGCAGGATGACGGTCTTGTCGGGCCAGTGGCCTGTCTTCTGAAACACCGCGTAGGCCGCCGCTGGAACGAAAGTGTTGCCGAACATATCGTGGTCCGCCATGGCCTTATCGGGGCTGTAGCTCATATTGAGCCCAGAACTGAGAAAGACCCAGGTTCGGTAGTCGGCTGGAAACTGCATGCGCCCTTCCGCGTCGTATTGCGGCTGGCCTGGGTCGGGCGCAGGGGCGGCTGCAACGCAGGCCAAGAATAACGGCGCAAGTAGCAGTCCGCGACGGATCAACGACAACATGACCAAATTCTCCGGCTTCGGGCGATGACCTAGCCTACCGCGCGTTCGCCGCGTCGCTCAGGACATTGATCCGACAATTTCAGCCGACGATACAGCCCGGGTTGGCGACACGAACAACAGCGACATTGCCCCTGCTTCGTGTCGCCAGATCTTGGCGTCAGGCGGTCGCGTCTGCGTCCGACCGGGCGAGGTTGCGCAGCACGTAGTTCAGCACGCCGCCGTTGCGGTAGTACGCGAGCTCGGTTGGGGTATCGATGCGGCAGCGAACCGGGAAACGGGCGATCTTGCCGTCGGCCGGACGATAGAGCTCGACCATCAGCTGGCGGCGCGGATGAATATCATCCAGATCGCGGATGGTGACGATCTCGTCGCCCGACAGGTTCAGGCGCTGCCAGCCGTCGGCAATGAACTGCAGCGGCAACACGCCCATGCCGACCAGATTCGAACGGTGGATGCGCTCGAAGCTTTCGGCGATCACCGCGCGTACACCCAGCAGCTTGGTGCCCTTGGCCGCCCAGTCGCGTGACGATCCGGTGCCGTACTCCTTACCGGCAAAGACGATCATCGGCCGGCCCTCGCCCTTGTAGCGCATGGCAGCGTCATAGATCGCCATGACATCGCCCGAGGGGTAGTGGCGGGTGACGCCGCCCTCGATATCCGGGGTAATCCTGTTACGGATGCGGATGTTGGCGAAGGTGCCGCGCATCATCACTTCGTGATTGCCGCGGCGGGCGCCGTAGCTGTTGAAGTCGGCCTGACTGACCTGGTGCTGGCTGAGGTATTCGCCGGCCGGAGAGGTCTTGCGGATGTTGCCGGCGGGACTGATGTGGTCGGTCGTGATCGAGTCGCCGAAGATGCCGAGAATGCGAGCCTCGACGATGTCCGTGATCGGCGTCGGCTCCATGGTGAGGCCCTCGAAGTAGGGCGGGTTCTGCACATAGGTCGAGCCCATTTCCCAGGCGTAGGTCTGACCGCCGACGACCTTGATCGCCTGCCAGTTCTTGTCGCCCTTGAACACGTCGCCGTAACGAGCCGCGAACATCTCTTCGTTGACGACCTTTTTCTGTATATCGGCGATCTGCTTGTTGGTCGGCCAGATGTCCTTAAGGAAGATGTCCTTGCCGCCCTTGCCCTGGCCAAGCGGCTCGGTGGCGAGGTCGATCAACATGCTGCCGGCCAGCGCATAAGCCACCACAAGCGGCGGCGAGGCCAGGTAATTGGCGCGGACGTCGGGGTTCACGCGGCCTTCGAAGTTGCGGTTGCCCGACAGCACCGATGCGGCGACGAGGTCGCCGGACGCGATGGCCGCGGAAATTGGCTCCGCCAATGGGCCTGAATTTCCGATGCAGGTTGTGCAGCCATAGCCGACGAGGTTGAAGCCGAGCGCATCGAGCGGCTTGGTCAGGCCAGCCTTGGTCAGATAGTCGGTGACCACCTGCGATCCGGGCGCAAGCGAGGTCTTCACCCACGGCTTGACCTTCAGACCCTTGGAGACCGCGTTCTTCGCCAGCAGCCCGGCGGCGATCAGCACGCTGGGATTGGAGGTATTGGTGCAGGAGGTGATCGCGGCGATGACCACGTCACCATTGCCGATGTCGTGTTCCGCGCCTTCAACGGCAACGCGCGCGGGGAGGTCTTCCTCGGTCTTTCCGAACTCACCCAGCAGCGACTCGCGGAAAGCCGCCGCCGCATTGGACAGCAGAACGCGGTCTTGCGGGCGCTTGGGGCCGGCGAGCGAGGGCTCGATGGTGGCGAGGTCCAGTTCCAGCGTGTCGCTGAACACCGGATGTTCCATGCCCGGCTCGAACCACAGGCCCTGTTCCTTGGCGTAGGCCTCGACCAGGGCGACGCGCTCGGCGTCGCGGCCGGTGGCGGCGAGGTAGTCGATGGTCGCGCGGGTCACCGGGAAGAAGCCGCAGGTGGCGCCGTATTCCGGGGCCATGTTGGCCAGCGTCGCCTGGTCTTCGACGGTCAGGCTGGCGAGGCCTTCGCCGTAGTATTCGACGAACTTCCCGACAACGCCCTTCTTGCGCAGCATTTGTGTGACGGTGAGCACGAGGTCGGTGGCGGTAGCGCCCTCCGGCAAGGCGCCGGTGAGGTGGAAGCCGATGACTTCGGGGATCAGCATCGGGATCGGCTGGCCGAGCATGGCCGCCTCGGCCTCGATGCCGCCAACGCCCCAGCCCAGCACCGAGAGGCCATTGACCATGGTAGTGTGGCTGTCGGTGCCGACGACGGTATCGGGATAGGCCACGGTGGTCCCGGCCTCTGCGGCAGCGTCGGTCCAGACCGTCTGCGCGAGGTTCTCGAGGTTGACCTGGTGACAGATGCCGGTGCCCGGAGGCACGACGCGGAAATTGTTGAACGCCGAGGAACCCCAGCGCAGGAATCGGTAGCGCTCGATGTTGCGCTCATATTCCTTGGCGACATTGGAGCCAAAGCTCTTGCTGGTGCCAAAGAAGTCGACCATCACCGAGTGGTCGATGACCAGATCCACCGGATTCAACGGATTGATCTTCTGCGGATCGCCGCCGAGCGCTGCGAGCGCATCGCGCATGGCCGCGAGGTCGACCACCGCGGGCACGCCGGTGAAGTCCTGCATCAGAACCCGCGCCGGGCGGAAGCTGATCTCGTGACGGGCCTGACCCTTGTTCTCGACCCAGGCGGCGAGCGCCTCGAGGTCGTCCTTGCGGGTTGTGACGCCGTCCTCGTTGCGCAGCAGGTTTTCCAGCAGCACCTTCATCGACGCCGGCAGGCGCGATACTCCGGTAAGACCCGCGGCTTCCGCGGCGGGCAGGCTGTAGTAGGTATAGGTCTTGTCGCCGACGACGAGTTCGCGGCGGGTGTTGAGGCTGTCGATAGACGCCATGATGGGGAGTTCCTTTTCCTGTTCGAGGCCGTCCGAAAATCGGTTCGGAGGATGGCGCGCTTATCGGGCCGGACACACAGCGTCCGTCCCGCGCGGCGCTGTCCCCGTGCGGCCCTCGGGTTCATAGACCCGGAAGGCCCCGACGTCTACGCGCGAGCCTCGCGTGGCCCTTCGAGGGCCGGCTCCATATGATCGCCGCGCTCCACATTGACGACCTCGCCGTCCAGCGCGGCGAGCGCATTCTGTTCAAGGGGTTCAACCTGACGGTCGCCGCCGGCGAGGCAGTTGCGCTGGTCGGGGCGAACGGGGCGGGAAAGACCAGCCTGCTACGCTGTGTCGCTGGATTGCTTCGGCCGATCGCGGGGAACATCCGGTTCCGGGATGGAGAAACCGAGACCGACCCTGAGGAGGCGCGCCGCTTCGGCTGTCACATGGTTGGACATCAGGATGGACTTAAGGGCGCGCGGACGGCGCGGGAGGAACTCACCTTTCAGGCCGGCTGGACCGGCGGGGATGCATCGTCGGCCCTGGTTGCGGCCGAGCGGCTGGGTCTGACGCGGCTGCTCGATCTGCCGGTCCGGGTGTTGTCGGCCGGACAGCGTCGACGTCTGGCGTTGGCCAGGTTGATCGCGGCGCCTCGTTCGCTGTGGTTGCTGGACGAGCCGCTGGCGCCGCTTGATGCGGCATCACGGTTGCTGTTGGGCGAGGTAATGGCCGACCATGTGGCCGGCGGCGGCCTCATCCTGGCGGCGGTGCACGACCCGCTGCCGCTGACCGCGCGCGTCATCGAGGTCGCCGCATGAGCCCCGTGGTGAGGTTGTTTCAGCGGGAAATCGCCCTGGCATGGGGCAAGGGCGGTGGGCCTCTGCTGGCGTTGGGGTTCTATGCGGGCGTTGTCACCCTGTTGCCACTGGCGGCGGGGCCGGACCCCAAGCATCTCGCGGTGGTTGCGGGCGGTGTCGCCTGGGTTGGTCTGGCGCTGGCCAGCCTGCTGACGCTGGACCGACTGTTCGAACGGGACTTCGAGGACGGCGCACTCGACCTGCTGACACTCGGGCCACTATCGCTGGAGGTAGTTTCTGCATTGAAATGCCTCGCCCAATGGCTGGTGACGGGCGCGCCGCTTGCGCTGGCCACGCCGCTGGCGGCGATAGGCCTTGGCGCCCCGCCACGCGATGGGCCACTGCTGGTGCTGGTTGCGGCGCTGGGAGGTCTGGCCTTCGCGTTCGTCGGAGGCATGGGCGCCGCCCTGGCGCTGGCCAGCCGCCGCGGCGGCGTGCTGATCGCGGTGATCGTCCTGCCTCTGCTGGCCCCGCCGGTGATCTTCGGCGGCGCGGCTATCCACGCCTTCGAGAACGGTCTGGGATGGACGACAGGTCTCGCCCTTCTCACCGCCTACGCCCTCGCGGTCACCGCTCTCGCCCCCTTCGCCATGGCCGGCGCGTGCAGGAACGCGTTTTCGTAGGGGACAGGAAGTGGTTTCACGCGAAGGCGCGAAGGCGCAAAGCGCTATGTTCTGAAAGCAGCACGCATCACATTGCCGATCATACAGCTGCGTGGGGCCATTGATTTCTTCTTCGCGTCTTCGCGCCTTCGCGTGAACCATTGGCTTGCTTGACCGCCCTCAAATTCAGGCAAAGGATGCCGAAGGCCCAAGGGAGGGACCCCAAAAATGACGAAGATTCAAATGACTGGGGCGGCCTTGGCCGTGCTGATGGCGGCGTCGCTCAGCGCCTGCAAGAGCGGCGAAGCGGCAAAGCCTGTCGATACAGCCAAAATCGCCGACGCGATCAAGGCTGACGAGGCGCAACTGCTAAGGGACTTCAACGGGCGCGACGCGGCCAAGGTCGCCAGCCACGATGCGCCGGATGTTGTGCAGATGGTCCACGGTGTCGCAAATCTGGTCGGCCCCGCCGCCGACGAAGCGAGCGACAAGCAGAGCTTCATAGACGATCCAAGCCAGAATTTTGCGGTCTCCAACGAGAATGTAGATGTTCCCGCTTCGGGCGACATGGCTGTGTATCGTTCGAACTACGTCTACAAGTTCGCCGACCCAAAGACGAAGAAGCCCGTCACGGAAGTCGGCAACTATATCGCCGGCTACAAGCTGCAGTCCGACGGAGCGTGGAAAATCACCTGGTCGGTCCTCTCCGATACGCCCCCGACCCCGGTCCCGGCCGAACCAGCCAAAAGCTGAAACGGCGACTCCTCCAGCGCCCGGTCAGTCGCCGAACACATAGGGCTCGAGGGTCGACTGGGCCTCGATGCGGTATTTGTGCCAGCGGCCGCCGCCATAATAGGCGAGGCTGCCGGGCTCGGCGCCGCCCTCACCGTTGTAATAGGAGAGGCAGTCACGCAACGGCGCCGTGGCGATGTCCGACAGGCGGCAGTGTTTCGCATAGGCGATCTCCGCCTCGGCATGGATATCCACCGTGAGGGCCCCACGCTCGCGCATCGTCTGCAGCATCCAGACCACGTAGTCGCCATGAGCGTCGATAGCGTCGGTGAAATTGAAACTGCCGCCGCCGCCCTGGGGGCCAGTGACGATCAGGAGGTTGGGGAATCCCTGGCTGTGCAGGCCGAGGAAGGTGCGGGTGCCGTCTGCCTCCCATTTCTGCTTTAGTGTCCGGCCATCGCGCCCGGTGATCATGTTGAAGGTGGACGTCGCCATCCACTGGAACCCGGTGGCGTAGATAAGCACGTCGAGCGGGTACTCGACCCCGTCGTGCACCACGCCGCGCTCATTGATCTCTTTCACACCCATCGGCGCGGTGTCGACCAGATGCACGTGCGGCAGGTTGAAAGCGGGCAGAAACTCGTCGTGGAACGTCGGGCGCTTACAGCCATAGGGATAGAACGGCTTCAGCGCCTGCGCCGTCTTGGGATCCTTGACGATGGCGTCTACCCGGGCGCGGATCTGCTCCATGATGCGGAAATTGGTCTCAAGCTGCTTGGCGACCAGCTCCTCGACGGTCAGCTCTCGCTCATACTGCTTGCGCTCCTTGAAGTCCGGAACCTTGCCGGCGAGATAGTCGTCGTTGGCCTTCATCGCCGTGCGGCCGCCGGAGATTCGGCCGAAGCGGGCACGGCGGGCGCGCGCCCACCCGGGCTCGTTGGCCCAGGTCTCCCGCTCATCGTCAGTGGTGGCGCGCTGGTCGCGGACATCGATGGTAGAGGGCGTGCGCTGGAAGACGAAGAGCTCGCCGGCGACCCTGGCGAGTTCCGGGATCGCCTGCACGGCGGTGGCGCCGGTGCCGATGATGCCGATGCGCTTGCCCTTGAGGTCGACGTTGTAGTTCCAGCGGGAGGTGTGAAACGCCTCGCCCTGAAATTTCTCCATACCGGCGATGCGCGCCAGCTTCGGCGTGGTGAGGATGCCGTTGGCGAGTATGACGATACGCGCGCGCATGGCGTCGCCGCGATCGGTCGTCACCGTCCAGCGCCCACTGGCTTCGTCCCAGGCGGTTTCTTCGACGGTCGTATGGAACAGGCAATGGTCGTAGAAGCCGAACTGCGCCGCCATCTTCTGGCAGTATTCGAGGATTTCGAAGCCGGAGGCAAACTTCATCGCCGGCACGTAGCCGGTCTCCTCCAGAAGAGGCAGATAGCTGTAGGCCTCGACGTCGCAGGCGATACCCGGATAGCGATTCCAGTACCAGGTGCCGCCGACGTCGCCGCCTTTTTCACAGAAGCGCACATCGGTAAACCCGGCCTCGCGCAGTTTGTACCAAAGCAGCAGGCCACCGAAACCGGCGCCGACCACCAGGATCTCGCACTCGTCGGTCAGCGCCTCACGGGGAACCGGATCGGCCGAATAGACGTCGGTCAGGTACTTCGCGAAGTTGCCTTCCATTGCCATGTAGTCGGCGGCGCCACGGCGGGCTTCCTTAAAGGCTCGATAACGTGCCTGCTCCTCGGCATTGAAGGTCGCTCCAGGCGGCAACTCCGGCAGGGTCTTGAGCGCCTCGTCCTTAATGATCGAATAGCCCTTGCCGGCGATGCGATCGGTGGCCTTGGCGGCGCGCGTTGCGAAGAGCTTGTGGCCTGTCGCTGGGTCGTTACGGATCGACGCGGTCATGCTCTGTTTGTTCCTTGAGTGTGTTCTTCCCTGGTCGGTGAACCGTATCGATGCACCTAAGCAACCGGCAAGAAGAATCCTTTTATTGCGGCCTGGCGAACGTGGCCTCAGCGAATTCTGGCCAGCATCACTCCATCGCCGATCGTCGCCAACGCCATATCGACGCGCTCGTCGGCGTGAATCTTCTCGTTCAGCGCCTTCAGGGCGAGGGTGTCCGGATCGGTGACAGCGGGGTCGGCGACGGCCCCGCTCCACAACATGTTGTCGAACGCAATCAGGCCGCCCGGGCGCATCAGCTTGAGCGCACGCTCATAATAGTTGTCGTAGTTGGTCTTGTCGGCGTCGATGAAGGCGAGGTCGAACGGAGCTTCGTCGACGGCAATCATGGCGTCGAGCGAGACCAGACCCGGACCCAGGCGAAGGTCGATCATCCCCGCGACACCCGCCTCCCGCCAATAGTCGCTGGCCCGATCGGTGAAGTCCTTGCTGACGTCGAGGGCGACGATCTGGCCGCCAGGTGGCAATGCCAACGCCATGCTCAATGCACTGTAGCCCGTAAAGGTTCCGACCTCGAGGCAGCGCCGCGCGCCGGTCAGCCGAGCCAGCATGGCCAGAAAAGCGCCCTGTTCCGGCGCGATCTGCATGCCGGAAATCCTGCCCAGGGTCGCGGTTTCTTCACGGCATCGCATCTGTGCGGGGTGCTCACGAGCGCCAAGTCGCGACAGATAGTCCATCAGGCCGTCGGTCGCCTGTACGAAACGTCCCATGAGCCTGATCTCCCCGCGCGTGGCCGCCGTTGCCGAATGCATACCGGCGCCGGCGGAATTGTGCGAGATGATTCAGGTCGCCCTCGCTTCCAGGTGGGCCTTCATTGTCTCCAGCCCCGCGGCCGTGAGCGACCCCCGGGAATCGGCCGGCCCATGTGGCGGCACATCGGCGACCCACACGGCCCGACCCATCGTCGCGTGCCGGTGCATCATGCTCGGATCATCAATTCGTGATGCCGCGCGGACAACACCTCATTGCAGCGCTGACAAAGCCTGCGCCGCGAGGGCGAATGCCACGAGCGTGATCAATACCGCCGACGCATAGGGCGCGCGGCGGGCGACCATGCCGAAGGCATCTCCCCAACGTGTCTCCGCGTGGCGCATGCCGAGGGCCGCGGCGACGCCGACGCTGACCATGGTCACCGCGAGACCTACTGAGAAGCAGAGGACCAGCGCCGCGCCCAGGGCGATCTGCTTGAGTTGCAGGCAGACCAGCAGCACGGTGATCGAGGCGGGGCAGGGGACCAGGCCGCCGGTGAGGCCGAAGGCCACGATCTGACCGGTGGTGACATGCCGACCGGTATTGCCGGCGAAGCGGCGGCGGATCTCTTCCGCGTGGGCGCGCTGGTGTGCGTCATCGTGATGATCATGGTCATGTTCGTGATGATGGTCGTCGTGATGGGGTTGCTGTTCGCGCCAGGTGCGCCAGGCCATCCAGGCGGCGACGCCGAGGATGATGGCGGCCGAGCCTAGTTGGAAGTACGGCTCCGACCTAGCCAGATTGAGATTTCGCCCGAAATACAGGCCGCCCAGCGCGACCAACCAGACGACGGCGGTGTGCGAGACCGTCGCCGACAGCCCCAGCAGGGCCGCCTGCCAGGCGGTTCCACGGACTGCGACGATGAAGGCCGCCATCATGGTTTTCGAATGGCCGGGTTCCAGTCCGTGCAGCGCGCCCAGCAGGATCGCGCTGGGAATGAACAGCCAGAGGTTGGCCGAGCCCTGCTGCAGAAGATGAGCGAGATCGGGCATCGGATCAGACAGCGGTCTCGGGTGGGTTGACGGTCTTTTCCAGCAGTACGAACCAGGCGTTGTTGAACATCCCCTCGTCGATCAACCGAAAGCCGGCGCGGGCGGCCATCTCGCGCCACGCCGATTTTGACGTGAGAAACAGCGAGAGAAGATTGGCAACCGCGAACATCGCCCAGCCAGGAACCCAGACCGCCATCAGAAATCGGCCACCGGGCTTGAGCACGCGATGAACTTCGTCGAGGCCGCGCTGTTTGTCCCTGCCGAGATGGTCATAAACGTGGGTGCTGACCGCGCTGTCGAAGTCCCCGTCGTCGAACGGCAGCCGGATGAGGTCGGCGGTTTCGACTGTGACCCTGTCTGAGAGGCCGGTCAGGGCGAGATTGCGCTCGAGCAGAGCCCGTCCGCCATCGTCGATGTAGCCGGCATCGAACCGGTCGACGGCAACCACGTGGCCGTACTTCAGGATCCGGCTAAGCGCGATAGTGGTTCGTCCGGCGCCGCAGCCGGCATCGAGCACGACGTCACGGTCGCCTCGCAGCAAATCGACCATTGGCAGCACCACCTGATCGCGACGCCGGAACCCATTCATGATCAGGTTGCCGGTCAGCAGCACGACAGCGGAGGCCACAGCCGCCCAGCCGAGAGGCCACAGAGCCGGAGCGGTGAGTTGCAAGGCCAGCGCGCCTGCGCCGACGATCAGCGCGGCAATCGCCAGCCCGTTCATCCATCCGGGACCCCAGCCGAAATCCACTCGCGTTCCATCGACCCGCGAATTCAGACGCCGGACGACGCGTCGCAAGCCCACGGTCCAGGCCGAGGCGAGGATGACGATCGCGCCGACGACGTGGAAGCCCGCGAACAATATCAGTGACGCCGAGACCACTTTCAGTTTCGGCAGGAAGACGAGAATACCGGCGCCGATGGCGATCCCCGCCACGCCCATGATCCAGAGGTGGCTGTGTGGCGATGCACGACGGGTAGCGGTGCGACTGGTCATGTTCCCTGTTCCCTCAAAGATATCTGGTCAGCTGTTTGATCTCCTTGAGATCGGATCGCGTCGCCTCACCGCCCTCCAGACAGTGCTCGATGTGGTCGTGAATCAACTCGCGCTTGGCGGCGATGATCGCGGCCTCGACGGCGTGAAGCTGCTGAGCGAGGTCCACGCACGGCCGCCCCTGCTCGATCATGCCGATGATCGAGCGAAGGTGTCCCTCCGCCCGCTTCAGGCGGGCGGTGATCGCGGGATGAGAGGCGTGTTTGGCGGTCATGAACGCTTATCCTATCCCCCTGGAGAGGTTATGATCCGCCGGGCGCGCCAGGGTGTCAACGCATTTCTGCGCGCCAACGGCGGCGACCTCGATTTCCGGCACAATCAGCACCGCATTCAGGCGACATTCATCAATAGTCCTCCAAACGACGGTTCTACGCTGGAGATACGCAATGACCCTTTCCGCACCGCGCCTCGCCGTTCTTGCCGGCATCGCGCTGCCGCTCGCGATCGCGGGAGCCAGCTTCGCCCAAGGCCAGTTCAGCGGACCGCCGCCAGGACCTCCTGGCTCCAACGGCGCGCCGCCCAACCGTCCACCGATGTCGCAGGCTGAGTACATGCGCCAGACCCTGGGACTCTCGCCTGCGCAGGAACCGGCGTTGCAGACCTTTCTCGCCGCCGTCGCGGCCCCACCGGGCCTGCAGGCGCACATCCAGGCGCAGGACACGCAGATGAACGCGGTGCCCACGCCGCAGCGGCTGGACATGATGCTGTCGCGGATGGACGAAGCGCGCAGCCTGATGGTCACGCGCATTCAGGCGACCAAGCGCTTCTACTCCGAGCTCTCGCCGGCGCAGCAGCGCACCTTCGATAGCCTCGGCTCACAAGGCGGTCCGCCGCGCTGAAGCGCGCCCCCTCCCCCTGCGCGGCAAAACCGGCTAAGCGGGGGAGCATGATTGCTGGCCTCGCCAATCCGCACAGGTTCATGGCGTTCTCGCGCTGGGCGGCCCCCATTCTGGGAGTCGTTGCGACGGCGCTGATCGTCGTCGGCCTATGGCTAGGCGCGCGGGCGCCGCCCGACTACCAGCAGGGCGAGACGGTGCGGATCATGTTCATCCACGTGCCTGCCGCCTGGACGGCGATGATGGCCTATGGTTGCCTTGGTGTCGCGAGCTTCTTCTCGCTGATATTCAGCCACTCGCTTGCCGACGCGGCCGCCAAGGCCGCGGCGCCCTTGGGCGCGGGCTTCACGCTGATGGCCTTGGTGACCGGATCCCTGTGGGGGCGACCCATGTGGGGAACATGGTGGGTCTGGGACGCCCGACTGACATCGGTATTGGTCCTGTTTCTGCTGTTTGTCGGCTATATCGCCCTGCGCGCCAGCATCGACGACGAAACCAAGGCCGGACGAGCCGGGGCCATCCTCGCTCTGGTTGGCCTGATCAATCTGCCGATCATCAAATTTTCCGTGGAGTGGTGGAACACCCTGCACCAGGGCGAATCGGTGATGCGGGCCGGCGGTTCGGCCCTGGCGCCGGTCTATCTGACGCCGCTGCTGCTGGTCGGGCTGGGCTATGTCGCCGCCTTCGGCGCCCTGTGGATGGCGCGTATCCGAGCCGAGATCTGG
>JANXTX010000177.1 GCA_025352165.1 Caulobacteraceae bacterium
GGCGCGAATGGGAACCGACGCTCGGACACGATCGCCGATCTCCTCCCGTTCCCATTCAGCCATGGCGGCGATCATAGTGAAGAAGAGCCGGCCAGCGGCGGTGCTCGTATCGATCGCCTCGGCGAGTGAAACCAGATCGGCGTCACAGGCGCGGAACACCTCGGCGAATTCGAGCAGCTCCTTCGTATTGCGAGCTAGCCGGGCGAGCTTCGAGAAGACCAAACCCGTGATCAGGCCTGCGCGCAAATCGGAGAGCATACGCTTGGCTTCGGCGTGGCCCATGACGGATTTTCCGCTGACCGCTTCGAGCCGATACACTTCGGCCACATGCCAGCCTTTGGCCTCGGCATACGCCCGAGCGCGCCGCTCATGGTGTTCGGGGCTTTCGCCCTTCACCTGTTCCTCAGTCGAGACCCTGATCCAAATGCCGATGCTTTTGACTACGTCTTTGGCGACGCCCCGCATGACGATTTCTCCGCTTCTTTGGAACAAAAAGGATACACCGGACGAACCGGAAAGTGAATCCACTTCGAGCGCCAATCACCCGACCGGACGCTATTGTTCGGAACGGTACTGCATCGATTTATCTGGCTACGCGAGAGTTCGCCGCTGCTTGAACTGCTGATGCAATTGAGTGAGGGTAAACGAGGAAGCCTATGCAAGTGCGACCTTCTGTCTGGGCTCTGAGGGATAATTCGATGCTGTCGAAGCTTGAAAATGCGTATCTCTACATCCTTCGTGTCGTGGTCCTGGCCGCCGCTACCCTGGCGCTCATCGGTGTCTTGGTGGGCCTCGCCCGATCAGCGACGTTTATCGCCGACTTCGTGGGGTCGAAGCCACCAACTGCTGAGGTACCTGGCGGCACGCTGGGAGACTTTGTTGCGGAGAAGCGCCCCCAAGGTGTCACTCTCGATAGTCAACCGTCGTCTGCGACTCCGGATGTTCAGCCAAAAATAAAAGCGGCCGTGAGATCGCTCGCCCACTATGTGCGGACGCGGCTCGATGTTGTCCTCGCCGACCAAAGCGTTCTCACCTCAATTTTCACAGACAAAAGCGCATCTCTGCCTACCGACGAGCAGGAACAGTACGGTGCGAGCGTCGCTGCGTTGATGGATCAACTCGACAATTCGAAGGGCAATCCCCTAAGCACTGAGCAGATCGCGAGCCTAATTGAATGGCACGCGGACAAGTTTAAAGCGAACGCCGAAGTCGCAGTGGTTCAGAAGCAGGCTGCTCAAGTGCAAGCGGTGCAGACCCTTGGGGTCGCCGGGGCTGGTTTTGGGGTCTTTGTGGCTCTGGTGTTCTGCTTTCTGATCGTGAAAATCGAGCGCAACCTTCGGATCGTTCACACTATTCGTGCCCAGGATACTCTCTCGGAGGCGACTCGGAAATCGCAGGTTTAACCGGCACCCGAAAAGCGACACTCACCAATGAATAAACCAATTCCTCGAAAAGACTGGCGCACCACTTGCGTGGTGGCGATAGCCCTTTTCACGGCGGCCTGCGGCAAAAATTCGCAGACAGAAAACGCAGCAACAGTTGTGGACACCTCAAGCATTGGCGTTGCGCCAGTGTCCGCGAACGCGGCGAGGCAGGCAGCGCCATTCAATAGCTCGATTGACGCTACGGCCCCGGCTGACGGTGCTACTCCGGCCTCAACGCCGCCCGCCGGCGGCGACGCACCCGGATCGGCGCATCAGAGCGCTTCGGCTACCCAGCCGATGGACCCATACGCCGCCGACAAAGCCGCCGAACAGGAAGCTGGCGATCGTACAAACAATCCCAATTGACCCCAAACTCAGCAGCGACAAACGCTGATCGCCGATTTCAGACGGCCTCGCTTGAAGAAGTCCATCGATGATCATTTTCAGTATCATTTTCGGTGTCTGGGTGTTCGGAATTGTCATTTCCTCCAATTTCCTATGGCGTGCCGTCGGTCACCTTCCAATCAACACTCGATTTGCGCTACTCGTGGACGCGGCGTTCTGGCCGCTGCACCTTTTCCCATACCTAGTTGGGAGTCGGCGGCCAAACGCGCATGAGATCGCGGCGGGGCAACACCATGTGGTGGCTGCCATCCGTGTCGCGCTGATCATCGGCACCCTGGCGTGCCTGGGCGAGATGTGGAGAGAGCTCAACGCCCACGGGCGCACAGCGCCGTCAGCGCGCGCCGTGTCCACTTTGCCATCGCCTCCAGTTGCCCCAACCAGAGCGAGTTCGAGATGGCTCATCTCTATCTGAGCCGCGCCTTCGACTCCGGCTGAGCCAGACCCAAGGCGCCGCCGGCACATCTCAACGCCTCACGGCGCGCACCATCGGGCGCGCCCCCCAGGAAGATCGTGTCCCAGCGCGTGGTGTAACTGACCAGCGTGGCCATCGAGATCTCCGGCTGTAGCGCGACGATCTGGATGAGAGGCGCGCGACAATCAGGATGAGAGAGATCGATCGCGACGTGTGATTGATGTTCGTTCTTTGTGCTGTTGGCAAGCCTCAAGTTTCAGGTTGATTGTCGGTGCGCGACAAGGGTCCGACGTTCTTGATCGTCGCGAAGCTGGCGGGTCGGCCGGCGCCCTGCTGCTTGCGCTCGATGGGGTTGGTGCTGTGGAGCTTGGCTCGGTGCGCCGCCGGGAAGGTCATATAGGCCAGGACGTCAGTCTCGGCCTGGTCAAGGAGGCCGGCGAGATTAGACAGCTTAGGCCGCAGCTGATCGGCTACCTTGCGCCACTGTGCCTCGGCGGCCAGCTACACCACCACATGGGGCACGACCTCCCAGGAAAATCAGCCACGTCGGCCGCCACCCGCCGACCAGACCAACCCGCGCACCCTCACAAGCCCAACACACGCACGCGAAAATGCGGTCGACATCCAAAAACTCAGGTCTAAAGGACCCAAAAATCATTCAGGTATGAGAAATCCAGGCTAGGGCCTTGTAACGGCTCGCCTTCGGCGACCGCTTCGCGGCTTACGACCATGACAAAGCGCTAGCCAGTCGGCGCATTTGGCCACGATGCGATCGATGGCAAACCGTGTCCATCTCCAACGCCGATTCAACGCCAACCCCCTCGGTTAAAAAGAGACGAGATTCGATGACCGCGGGCCTCGCCATAAAATCGTCTTCGGGACGCAGAAAGTCTCTTTACATCTGCCTGAAAGCGGCGCTGCATTCTATTATTGCGCGAAGGGGGTCCTTGCGCGCCCTATTTATTATGTACATGCGGCGAACTGCGCTGAATTATGGTTCGCGTGCCTGCGCGCTTTGTAGCATTTGGCTATGATTGCGTCCTTTCTTGGCAGATTTGTGGGCGATGGCTTGCCTATGGTTTGGTCGTTAATCTTTGATCTGGGGATGTTCATGAAGGAAATGCGTCATGGTCCGTCGACTGACCGCCCTTGCTCTCCGTTTTGGAATATAAGGGGCTCGGCGGCGGCGAGAAGTGTGAGTCTGGTGGTCGGGGTTCTTGCGCTCGTCTCGACAAGCTCAGAGACGTGGGCGGCAGTCACCTCGACGAACGCTTCAAGTACTATCGCCGCAAGTAACACTTGGCAGCAGCTTCTGGCCGCAAGCGGTGGTACTGGACGTATTGCCTGTCAACTTCAGAACCCCCTCTATGACGCCATCGGCAATATCAATACGTCTGTCCTGTTTGTCGTAGTTGGCACCGCCTTTGGCGCGCTCAATGGTATGGGCGTCTGGCCGTCGAGAGCGACGTCATTTCAACTCGCACCCGGCGGATCATATAACTGCGCCGACGGATCGGGCGTCGAGCAGGCGGTTCTGAGCATCTCCGGCGGCACCATGGGACAGCCCTTTATTTTCACATGGCAATGAGGGTCTTAGCGGTATTCCTGGCTTTACTTGGGGCGTTTCCCGCCTGCGCCGGAACGCTCGGGAGTGTCGGTTACGCGGTCCAGGCGCCCCCCGTGGTCGAGCGCCTTCACAACGTCGGCGGCCTCATCTACGACCGCAATGGCAACCAGGTGCAGTTGCGCGGGTTCAACACAGACACCGACAGCGTTGGTTTTGAGGAGATTGACGCCGCAACCGTCCAGGCGATGGGCGGAAACGTAATCCGCTGGACCCCGGCTTGGTATGCCGACAACCAAAACGGGGGGACCTGTACCCCCGGCACGGGCCCCGGCATGGGCGCAACCTTTAACGGGACGATCAGCACCACATCGGGATTGTCGGTTAGCGGCCAAGTTGGCTCGATAAATTACCACTCTGTGATCACAGGACTCGGCGTGCTACCGACCACGCAGGTAACAGGTCCCGCAGTTGGGGGATACTATCCGGTCTTCCCGCCTCAGAACGTCAGCGGCCCGGAGGCCATGTCAACGGCATGCATCTGGCCTCAAAACAACGACGCATTTTTTCCGCCTGCCGCTTGGACCCCTCCGAGCGTGATGACCGCCGCCGCCAACGGTTACTTTGACCCGACAATTCTAAAGCAAACCGACGACCAGGTCGCCGCGGCGACTTCTCGGCACATCTGGATCATGATCGGCTTCTCGACCGGCGGCGGAGATTTTACGACGAACGCCGAAGGCGCCTGGAGCGGCGGGGCAAATGCAAACGCGACCGTACAGGGCTACTATTACACGATGCTGAAATTCATGGCCGCCCGTTACATGAATACGCCGTATATCGCCTGCTATGAACTTTGGACCGAGCCCAGGGCGATCACGTCCGATTCAGGCAGCCGTTACAGGAACGACATCGTGGCGGCGATAGAAGTTCAGGCGATCGCGGCCATCCGGACAGTCGATCAGATTACCCCGATCTGCATTGGTCCGGCGGCGGGCTACGACGTGCGCGCCAATTTCAACATGATCGGCCCCTTCAATCCCGTGCTCGGGTCGAACGTCTGGGTCATGAATGATTGGTACGAACTGGCGGGCGTCGTAGGCGGAATCTATACTGGATATACACACCAATTTAAGCCGATAACCGTTGGCTCATGTGCCCCACCGAACCCGCCCTGCGCGCCCCTGAGTACTGGAGCAAATTTCATGGGTTCGATCAGCGGTACGGCCCTCATGACTTCTGGCGAAAGTGGAACCATCGGTATCGGGGCGATCGTCAAGGGCGCGGGTGTAGCAATCCCTACCCAAATCACCGGCGGATCCATACACAATTGGATGGTGGCCCCCTCCCAGATGGTTACGACGAGCGAGCCGATGTTCACCGGATACACCACCTACCCGGACACCTACCAGGACGTGTCTCTCAGCCAGAGCTACGCCACAGCGCCCGGCTGCCTCTATCCACCCAACAACAGCTACGCTAGCTTGCCGGTTCAGATGACGGGCGGCAACCCGAACCCGCCCATCGTTCCCGGCACCGTCACCACCTTCCTGGCCGGCCTGGACGACTCTTGCGCCGTGGCCTGGACGAAGCTGACCGGTGTCCCCGTTGTCATGGAACAGGTTGGCCTAACGACTGTAACGCCGGGAGCTTGGCAATACGATTCCGATCAGCTCGATATGATGAATTCACGGCATCAATCGTACATGATTTGGGTGCTGCGCAACTCAGCCCATTCGGTATCTCCCGGCGATGGGATCCATGCAGGATCGTCAGGTAGTCAAGGGTTGTACTATCAAGACGGCGGTAATGTCTGGTGGCTCAAGGATATTACCTATCATTGCCCGGCGATAGACCAAGTAAATCAGAGTTACCTAATGATTGAATCCGTGTCTACCTGTGACGACTATTACGACATGTTCTCCTACAAATTTAAGGCTCCGCCATGAAACGTTTGTTCTGCATTCTGGGATTTGTGTGTGTCATCGCATCCCCGGCGCTTGCTGGCACGCTTCTGACAGGGCAGGTCGGGGCGACGGGCCCGGCGTCCGGCGATCTGACCGGAAACTACCCGAACCCGAGCGTGGGTAACGTCATGATAACGGACGCCAAATTGGCGACGGAGACTGGCAACACTGTCAAAGGCAACCCCTATTTCGGCTCGGCCTCTCCCATCCCCATGGCACTAACGAGTTGTGCATCGGCAACACAGGCGCTGCAGTATACCCTTGGCGCAACCCTGTCGCCTGGGGCGTTCTCGTGCGTCACGTTCGGCACAGCCGCAACACAGAACACGGGAGTATCCGGCGCAAACCTCGGCCTGTTAAACGCCGGGCTAACGTTTTCGGGCGCCGACACTTTCTCCAACTCGCTGGCCTTGACCGGAATTACGGCTCTGGGGTCAAACGGGGCCGCGACGCGGGTCTGTGTCCTGACATCGACCAACGTGCTATACAAATGTGGGCCAAATACCGCCAAAGGCAGCGTCACGGCCCCAACAGGCACGTCATCGATGGCCCAGGTCATGGCGGGTCTGGGATCCACCATCACCTTCACGCCGGCCAGCAGCGGTCAGGTTCAGATTGTCCTGACGCCACAGTCATGTTCGAATACCAGCAACGCCGACGGCGCTCAGTTCCAGATTGGCTACGGATCGGGCCCGGCGCCGCACAATCAAGATCTTGCAACCAGTGCTGGCATCACGACCGCCGGTCCGACGATAAAGCTGGTCAATCCGACAACAGCGGGATCGATCAAATTTCCCTGCAACCTAACGCTAAACCTCTTAGGCCTGACCGTGGGGACGGCCTATTGGTTCGACATCGCGTTCAACATCGTCACCGCCGGCACGGCGAACATGGACGCGGTATACTACACCATAAACGAGCAGTGAGGGTCTGATTCACTTCTTGACGCTGATCGTCGGCGTCGAGGTGCCGGTGCCTGAGGCGATGAGGCAGCCGTTCGTCGAGAATTCGAAACTCATTCGGAAGTTTCCGGCAAAATCGTAGCCATCCTCGAGAAACTGGCCACAGTCGAACCCGTTGATAGAAAAAGTCATCGGTATACTGATATGAGGCGGATGGTTGTCAACCGCACGCCAGCTCCACGGCAAGCCGCTCGCTTGGACATTTGCACAAAAAGACGCCCCCTTGATTGTGATCACTCCGGCGTGGGTGACCTTGCCGGTAAACGTGAAGGGGCAGGCGAACCCTGTCGAGCCCTGGCTCTGCTGCAGCGCCAGCGACCCGTTGAGTTGGAATTTCGTATCCGCCGGAGCGAACTTGGCAGCAAATCCGGACGTGGAAATTGAAACCAGCGCCGAGGCGGCGACAACGGCGGAGAAATATTTCATCGCAGTTTCCTTCGGTGTTCAGCTGAATAGGCAAGACATACTTTTATCCAATCGTACATATCCTCCAAGACATTATACGCACCATATATTAACACGTTCACGTGAACGATCAAAAATGCTCTCGATCAACATGTACTTGATCGGCTCGGGGTTCGCACCTTTTCGCTCCGCCAAGGTTGGAGTGCCCCGACGTCGGCCAGCGGCGGCTAGATCCCGCCGCTTCCAACAGCCAGCTGTTTGGCGAATGGGGCAGGGTCTTGCCCGATTTGAGACGATTGCTGGGATGCATGCGAGGGTGGCCCGCTATCCGGCGAAGCCTCCGAGGCGATTGAGCAGGTCGGTAGCGCCAAACTGATAGTGCGTCATCGCAAGCGCGGCGGCCGAGAAAAGCGCCATACGCCGATCCTCCCCCTGCCAAGCCTTCCGCGGCTTCGGAAGGCGGTGATTGAGCGCCTCGACGTGCCGGGCGACGGCTTGCGCGATCTCGTGTCGCGTTCGTGCGCCCACATGGGCGAAACACGCGCGGATTTGGTCGCGCGTGTACACCGCGACCTCGACGCCACGATCGACGGCGAGGCTTACCACAGCGCGGCACAGGCGCATGACGCGCTCACTGCGAACTGAGGACTTTCCTTCGAAGGCTTCAACCACGAGCGTATCAGGGAGAAAGCGGGCCAGCATTTCTTCGACACGACGCAAGCAATCGGCGTTCCGATCTTTGCGGCTGAACACGAGTCCCCAATCATACGGGGTGAAGGGACCTTCGAACGCGACCCAACCGAAGCCGCGTGTATTTGGGTGTATCGCGAAGGTGAGCGGCTTTCGCGGCGTGGACTCCGTCATGCTTCACGGGGAGCGGATCGCTCGATCATGGCTGCCAAAAGCTCACGCGTGGTCACCGAGGCCCGGTCCGTTCTGCCTTGCAATGTCTTGTCGAGCTTGGTGGCTTGGCGCATTACGAGTTCCTCGACCTTCTGGTACAAATCTGGGAATAGCGCGCGAGGGGCTCTTCCAAAAATCACTTGGAGCCCAAGAGCAAGCTCGATCTCCGGCGTATAAGCCCCAGTCTCACAACGAGAGACGACGCTTTGAGAAACGCTCAGAAGCATTGCTAAATCCTCTTGCGAGAGAGCCCATCTCTTTCGATTGCGCTGAACATAGGTGCGGTGTGCCATGAAGGTTTTGTTACTTTGCGACGTATCGTCGTCTGCACCTATTTTTTCGTACTTCAGCAATCATCGCACGACTGCACTTTATGCGTGGCGTGCATAACGCGCGCTTCGCGCGCAAAATCCTACCTCACGGTTGTCTTACGCTTGCACATTGATCGCGGGCGCGATTCCAAACCGCACCATGAGCGCATCGATCTTCGACCGCTCTGTCGCCGAGACCACATATACGCCGCGCGTCTTATTTGTCGCGAGGCGAAGGCGGTTGCGAAGGAAACTCCCGACCCACTTGTTCGGCATTGGTCGTCCGATTTCCGCGCAGGCTTTCTGGTTAAATCGGGTGGTGATTTCAGCGACGGATACGTACGGCATTTCAGTGCTCCCGAAGGCGTCGACGACGGCCGCGAGCATCGTGGCTTCGAGAGAGGAGGCGCGCTCTTGAAGCACACGCGCCTCTTCGCCCACGAGCTCGGCCGCGATCAGGCTTCGAAGACCCTCGTCGTCAACGATCGATAGCAGGGCCAGCGCCGTCTGATTCAAGCGTGGCTCTACGCCTGCGACCAGGCGCGAGGTGTCGGGGCCGACGAGGTGGCGCGACCTGAAACGCCAAGCAAGCAGTTTGTTACGGAGCAGAAGGGCTTCGGCTTTGAG
>JANXTX010000207.1 GCA_025352165.1 Caulobacteraceae bacterium
GCGCCTGGTGGAAGGCCTGCCGCGCTCGACACTGGAGAAGGTGGCGAAGGCCGAGCTGAGGGCGCTGTTGGCGGCCGAAGCCACGGTCGGCGGCTGAGCAGAAGCGGCGGGGCCGATGGACGGGGACACGAACGCAACGCGAAGACGCATGGCGATCATGTCCCCAACGCCGGTCAGCGGCGGCTGAGCAGGAAGAGGGAGGCTTCGGCGCGCAGGGTTTCCAGGCGGCTCATGGGATTGGCCGGGCGGGCCGGACGGCCGGCGGTGAGCGCGGCGCAGGCGTCGATCCTCAAGGACAGGTCGTCGCACAGCTCGGTGAAGTCGCGCAGCGTGCACAGGTGGATGTTGGGGGTCGACCACCACGGCTCCGGCAGCGCGCCGGTCACCGGCATGCGTCCGTGGATCAGCAGGTCGAGACGGGCGCGCCAGTGCCCGAAGTTAGGCAGGGTGACGATCGCCTGAGTCCCGATGCGCAGCAGCTCGCCCAGCACATGGCGCGGCTTGAGCACCGCCTGCAGGGTTTGCGAGAGGATTACATAGTCGAACGCGCCGGGCAGGAAATCATCGAGGTCGCGGTCGGCGTCGCCCTGCACTACGGCGAGGCCGCGCGCGAGACAGGCGGAAACCCCCTCCGGACTGATCTCGATGCCGCGCCCGTCGACCTGCTTCTCGCGGACCAGCATGTCGAGCAGATCCCCCTCGCCGCAGCCGACGTCGAGCACGCGCGCACCGGGCCGCACAAGGCGGACAATCTCCAGAAAGTCTTCGCGGACTCCGGTCAAGGTAGGGGGGCTCACGTCCGGTCCTGTTGTTTCATACGCGCCAAGGATCGGCAAAGAGGCGGGCTGTCAACGTCCGGAGGTTGGTTCGGGACCACCTGCGAGGGAACGCACCGACACTTCGAAGCCGTCGAGGAAGCTCATGCCGGAGACCTGTTCGACGGCGTCGTGGGTCGCCGGCGTGATGGCTTGAAATTGGCGCTGCCAGTGCGGTTAGCGATCACCCGTCCGCGCTCGCCCGCTTCAGTCCCGGATTAGTACTTGTACGCGATCTGGAACATCACGTTGGCGGGCTGGCCATAGATGGCCCCGAAACCGCCCGCGTTCGGCAGCACCTGCACCAGGTAGGTGGTGTTGGTGACATTGCGGCCGATGACCGAGACCGTCCACTTCTTGCTGGGGTCGGTCCAGTCCGCGCGCAAGTTCAGCAGGGCGTGAGCGGAGTCCGTCAGGGTGTTGGCGAAGTCGAAAGAGGACTGCGACTGGAAGGCGAGGTTGCCGTTCAGGCTGAGCGTGCCGGAAAGCACCTCGGCCGTGTAGGTCAGGCCAACATTGCCGGTCCAGGCCGGCGTGCGTTCCATAACGCCGCCATCGACATTCGCTGTGCCGTTGACCACGCCGATCGCGGGAACGCCCGTGCCGGGAGTGGCGCAGAAGGACGAGCAGAAAATCTGCAGTGCGGCATTGTTGAAGTCTGTATAGCGGGCGTGGGTATAGGCGCCGCCGACGTTGAGGACCAGATGGTCAAACAGGTGGGCCTCGAGGTTGAGGTCGGCGCCATAGATTTCGGCCGCCTTGGCGTTCTGCTGGAAGGCGGTGCCGCCGGTGTAGGTCGTCACCTGCAGGTTCGAATAGTCATAGTAGTAGCCCGCCGCCTCGAAGCGGAAGCCGTGGCCGGCGATCTTATATCCGCCTTCATAATCCTTGATCCGCTCGGGCTGCAGATAGGTCTGCTGACCGAGGAAGCCGGACGAGTTGTAGAGGCCCGCCTTGGTGCCTTCACTGAACGAGAAATAGACGTTCGATTTGTCCGTGAGGCTGTAACGAAGGATGGCGCGAGGCGTGAACGCATAGAAGGTGTGATTGGCGGAGAGATAGCCGCCGAAGCCGCCGCTGCCGATACTGGGATAGCTCTGGAACCGTTCGCCGGCACGGTCGATCGAGTATCGGCCACCGACGGTCAGGTGCCACTTGCCATAGTTGTAGGTCGCGTCGGCGAACGCCGCGCCCGAGTAGTTGGGCTGACCGAAGCCGGACAGCAGGGTATCGCCGGTGTTGACGTAGGAACTCGCCGGCCACGGATAGGGCGCATAAAAGATGCCGCCGGGGCCGAACGGTCCATAGAAGCCGAGGTGGAACGGCTCGTAGATGGTCTTGTCATAATAGTAGAAGACGCCGGTGACCCAGTCGATCGGCCCGCTGCCAGTATGGGCCAGATCGAATTCCTGCGTGTAGGTGCTTTCGTGATAGCGCCAGTCGGCATTGTCGACGATCACTTGTACGCCAGGGTTGGATGGAAGCGTCCCGTTGACGGGGAAGGTCGAGGCCAGTTCGTTGGTCGCCTCGGTTCCGCTGGTCCATTGCGCTGCGGTGTACGAGGTCAGCGTCGCCCAGCCGAAGTTGTATTCGCTCTTGAGTTCGACGTCGCCGCCTTCGGCGATGTGGGCCACGGGCCCGCTCAGGCTGACCTCCCGGCTATTGCCGACACTCAGCGGCACATCAAAGAAGGATGCGTCGGACCAACCCTTGTAGGAACTGGCGGCGTAGAGGCCCGGATCGTTGGTGCGGTAGGCGTCAAGCGTCAGGGTGAAGGTCAAACGGTCGGTTGGCTTGAAGAGGATCTTGCCGCGACCAGCGAATTTGTCGCTTTTGTCGATCTGCTTGCCGTCGGCGATATTCTTGACCCAGCTATCGGAATGCTCGCCGCCCAACGCCAGGCTGACCGCCAGCTTTTCGTTCAGACTTGTCGAGGCAAACAGGGCGCCATTGACGGTCCCAAAGGTTCCGTAGCCCGCGCGCATCTCGAACTGCGGGGTAAACGATGGCGAGCGGGTGGTGACGACGATGGCGCCGCCGGTGGAGTTACGGCCGAACAGCGTGCCCTGCGGGCCCTTGAGCACCTGGATGGAGTCGATGTCGATGAAGTCGAAGTCGTTCGAGAGCGCTTCGGGTTTGTAGATGCCGTCGACATAGGTGGCGACGTTGGCGCTGGCGCCGGCGCCGGCGATGGCAGTGCCGACCCCACGGATAGAGGGTTGGAAAAAGGCGCCGGCGGTGTCGACGTGAAGTCCGGGGACGACGTTGGCGAGATCCGACATATTGGTGACGCCGGACTTGGCCAGCTTGGCGCCGGACACCGCAACGATCGAGATCGGCACGTTGACGAGCGATTCCGTGCGCTTCTGCGCCGTCACGACGACTTCTTCGACAGAGGTTCCGCTGTTGGCGGTGGCCGACGCAGCCGTCTCGGCGCTGGCGGATGCCGCCGAGGCAAGAACCCAGAGCGCGCTGCCAAGAAAGGTGGAGGTTATGAGGGCGGTACGCCCGAAATGAAGTCTCTGGGCCATGGTCATGCCTCCCCGCTATGGTTTTCAGGTCCTGGGCCGGACCCGATTTCAGGTTTATCTACGCCCTGAAGGTAACCGGACGAGGCCGGCCAACAGATATCTACGGAGATTAGATTGACACGCTCCATTGTGTCGTCGGCGCCACATCGGGGAGGTGGAAATTTGGGGTTGAGGCGGAGAGCCCCGCGCCTCTTGGCGCGGGATGATGGGGGTGTTTTTGTCATCCAACTATAGGGTCGGGACCACCGTGTGGGTCAGGCGGCCCGATCGCGCAGGATGATGTCGGCGGCGCGCCAGGCCATGGCCATGGTCGGGCCGTTGGTGTTGCCGGAGGGGATGGAGGGCATGATCGAGGTGTCCATCACCCGCAGGCCCTCGACGCCGCGCACGCGAAGGGCCGGGTCGACGACGGAGTCCTCGTCCTTGCCCATCCGGCAGCTGCCGACGGCGTGGTAGGCGCAGGTGCCGAGGCGGTCGTAGGCGTCGATGATCTCGTCGTCGCTGCGGAAGGCCGGGCCCGGCGAGGTCTCGCAGTCGATCAGTTTTGCCAGCGGGGCCTGGCGGACATAGTCACGGACGACCTTGACCGCGCCGATCAGGGCGCGGCGGTCGGCCTCGGTGGCGTGATAGTTGGGCTCGAAGCGGGCCGGTGCATCGGGATCGAGGGTGTCGATGTGAATGCGGCCCCTGGAGTTAGGCCGCATCGGATAGACGGTGACATGCATGCCCGGAAATTTCTCCAGGGTCAGGCGGTTGTTGGCGAGGTCGAAGCTGAACGGGGCGACCAGCATCTGCATGTCCGGCCGGTTCAGGCCCGGATCGGTCTTGGCCCAGGCGACGATCTCATACGACGCCGCCGACATCAGGCTGGGCAGTCCCAGATAATATTTCGCCGTCGACCACAGCAGGCGCCAACCGTCATAGTATTTGTTGTGCGAGATATCGCGCTTGAGTTTCCACTGCATGATCAGGCCGCGATGCTCGATCAGGTTCTCGCCGACGGAGGGGTTGGCGTGCACCACCGGGATGCCGAGCGGGATCAGACGGGCGGGATCGCCGACGCCGGAACGCTCGAGAATGCTGGGGCTGGACATGGCGCCGCCGGCGATGATGACTTCACCCGCGCCGCGGATCTCGCGGCGCGCGCCGGCGCTTAACACGGCCACGCCAACGGCGCGGTTGCCCTGAAAGAGCACCTTCTCGACCGTGGTGTCGGTGAGGATTGTCAGGTTCGGCCGGGACCGCGCAGGGTCTAGGAAGGCCTTGGCGGCGCTCTGGCGCTTGCCCTTGTAGACGGTGCGCGGCGCGTAGCCGATCGAGACCTCGTCGGTCGGGGCGTTCATGTCGACTTTTGAGCCCAGCCCCATGGCATAGCCGGCAGAGATCTGCGCCTCGCTCAGTTCATCGCGCATGTCCGGCACGGTGATGTGGATCGGACCTTTGTCGCCACGGGTCTCGTCGGGGCCGAGTTCATGATTTTCGAGGGCGCGGTAAGCTGCACCGATATGCCGCCAGCTCCAGTCGTCACTGGAGACCTCGGCGATGGCGTCGAAATCGGCCGGCTGTCCGCGTACATACATCATGCCGTTGATGGAGGACGACCCGCCCAGCACCCTGCCCCGCACCCAGACCTCAGTGTTTCCCGCCGTGCTCGGTTCGGGTTTCGATGCATAGGCCCAGATGTGCCGAGGGTCGGACATTACCTTGGCGAGGCCCTTGGGCATGTGGATGAACGGGTGGGAATCGCTTGGGCCGGCTTCAATCAGCAGCACACGGATGGCCGGGTTTTCCGACAGGCGGTAGGCGAGCACGCATCCCGCCGCGCCGGCCCCGGCGATGATGTAATCGTACTTGGCCATGGTTTACGCCTCCTGCCCTTTGTAAATCTAACTTACATAGATTAATGGGACGGGCAATCGCGATTTCGAGGGGGCGTCCGCCGTTGGTCCAGATCCACTACCGCACGCATGACGGCCGCTCCGGCGCCTTCGAGGCCAAGGTTGGCCAGAGCCTGATGGCCGCCGCCAAATCCGCCAATGTCCCAGGAATTATTGCGGAATGCGGCGGGTCGATGGTTTGCGGCACCTGCCATGTGTTCATCGACGAGACATGGTTCGCAAAGCTGCCGACCGCCGAGCCCATGGAGACCGATCTGATCGACTATGGCCTTTATCCCCGGCCGACCTCGCGACTGTCATGTCAGATCACGGTGACCGAGGCCATGGACGGTCTCTTGCTGGAAATTCCACCGTCGCAACATTAAAACCTATTGCTGTTAGATTTAAACGCTGTTAGCGTTTCAGAAGATCAGGGGAGCTTGAGCAAGGCCGATGAACGCACCCAGTCCGGCGCGCCTGGAAGGCAAGCCACTATTCCAGACGCTCGATATGTTGAGCGCCGGCCAGATCGCCGCGATCCGCCGAATTCCGTCACACGACCATGCGCCGACCGTCGCCATCGAGGCGAGCCGTCCGGCCACGATCTTCACCTGCCAGAAGCGTTACGACCTCGAACAGGCCAAGGTGTTTCGCAAAAGCGCCGTTCCAGTGATGCTTTCGGCGATGATCGTAGAGCCCGGATCGGCCATCGCCCACGATGGCTACGGCGTTCCCCTGTTATTGACGCGCGACCGCAAAGGCGCGGCGCATGCGTTTCTCAACGCCTGCCAGCACAAGGGCTCAAAGCTACTGGAGGGCTGCGACGCGGTGAAGACCTCGCGTCTGACCTGCCCCTATCACGCATGGACCTATGGCCTGGATGGAACCCTGGCCGGAGTGGCGCGCGCCGAAACCTTCATCAACCTCGACACCTCGACCCGAAATCTCGTCGAACTCCCGGCGCGCGAGGGCGGCGGCCTGATCTGGGTGATGCTTGATCGTCATGCCGAACCCGATTTCAGCGGCGTGGACGCGCGACTGGTCGAGGACATGGACGCTTTCGGGATCGGCGACGCCCACATCTATGGCCGAAAGACATTCCACCTCAAGGCCAACTGGAAGCTGGTGCAGGAGCCGTTCCTGGAGGGCTATCACGTGCAGCGACTGCATGCGCGCACGGTCGGACCGCTGTTCGCGGACGTCCCCAATGTGGTCGATCTGCTTGGCCCGAACATCCGCCAGATTTCCGGCAAGGCGCAGTTCAATCCCACCGACCTCGATATCCCCGGCGAGAACATCCACAAGACCGTCACCCACGCCTATCTGGTGTTTCCCAACACCGTGGTGGTGACCAGCCCCTATTACATCAGCGTGATGGTGATCATCCCCAATGGCGTGCGGGAAACCACGGTCGACTACTACATGCTGACCCGTTTGCAGCCCGATACGCCCAAGGGCGAGGAAATCTATCAGCGATCCTACGAGATGATCCTCGGCGTTTTCGGCGGCGAGGATTTCCGCGCGGCGGAGATCTCGCAGGTCGGCCTCGACTCCGGCGCACTTGAAGAGGTCGTGTATTGCGGCCTCGAGGCGACCATTCCGATCTATTACGAGCAGCTCGAAAAGCGGCTCGAAGCCTGAACAAGAAGACCAAGTCCGGGAGTAACGCTTGCAGACGATCAACAGCGCCATCGCGTGGTGGGCGAAGAACCGACCCGTGGTGACGGCCCTATCGCTGGGCGGCGACCGGCTGAACTATCGAGACTACGCGGCATGGAGCGACCGGGTCGGCGAATGGCTGGTCGGGCTCGGCGTCAGTTCGGGCGACCGGGTCAATATCTGCGCCACCAACAGCCTGGAATACTGCGCGCTGACCATGGGCATCCTGCGCGCCGGCGCCATCGCGGCGCCGCTAAATGTCCGCTACACGGCCCGTGAGCTGGCGGAGATCATCGAGGACCACGGACCCGTGCTGATCGTCGCCAGCGACGAGCTAGCCGCCAAGATCGAGGGCAACGGCGTCCCCGTCCGTTCGATCAGCGAAGTCAGCGCCCTGCGCCAAGGCGCGCCGGCGATCATCGACCGCGACCTCGATCCCGACGCCTGCGTGGTGATAATTTCGACCAGCGGGTCGACCGCCCGGCCCAAGGGGGTGATGTTCACCCACCGCACCATGCTGTCCTATATTGCCGGCTACGCACTCGAAGAATCGGCTCTGGCGCAAGGCGGCGGCGTGATCATCGTGGCGCCGCTGGCGACATCGGCGGGTATGGTGCAACTGGTGCACTACACCGTGCTCGGCTGCTCGCTGTTCATGGAGCCGGTGTTCACGCCCGAACGCTATCTGCAGATCCTGGTCGAGGAGAAGATCGCCGGCTTCGGCGGCGTGCCGACCTTTTTCGAGCGGATCGCGGCGGTTCCCGGATTTGCCGAGGCCGACCTCTCGAATCTCAAGATCGCCACCACCGGCGGATCGCGGGTCTCGCGCGCACTGCAGGAGGCCTGGGCCGCCAAGGGCATCATCATCCGCCAGATCTATGGCCAGACCGAATGTGGTGGAAACGCCACCCTGATGCCGGCGGACCTTGCGGCGGCAATGCCGGAAAAGTGCGGCCGGGGCGGTATCTTCACCGAACTACGGATCATCGATGCCGAGGGAAACACCCTGCCGCCCGGCCAGCCCGGCCAGATCCTGATCCGAGGTCCCGGCACGATGATCGGCTATTGGAACAACCCCAAGGCTACGACCGAAACACTGAAGGACGGCTGGCTGTACACCGGCGATATCGGCGTGCTGGACGAGGATGGTCTGCTCACCTTTGTCGACCGGCTGAAGGATCTGGTCATTTCCGGCGGCCTCAACATCTCCGCCGCGGAGGTCGAGCGCTGCGTCAGCGAGTTCCCGGGCGTCGAGGAAGTCGCGGTGATAGCGGCCAAGGATGAGCGGTTCGGCGAGACACCGCTGGCGGTGGTTTATGGCCGCGACCCGATCGACATCAAGGCTCTGATCGCCCACTGCAATGAGCGCCTCGCCGACTTCAAGGTGCCCCGCTATGTGGCGCTGGAGAGCGAACCGCTGCCGCGCCTGGCGACCCAGAAGATCTCCAAGCCGATCCTGCGCGAGAAATACAGGGACGCCGACAAACAACTGGAGCGCGTCCGTTGAGACACGTCTGGCCCGCAACACCTTCGTGATGAGGAAACCCCGATGAGCACGACCACAGCCACCCTGGAAAAGACCCTGGGGATTCCGCCGCATGTGAAGCCCGAACAGGTGTTCGAGTTCGACATCTATGCCGATCCGCGCATCACCGATGACGTTCAGGGCAGTTATGCCGCTGCATTGCGCGGCGCGCCCGACATCTTCTGGACGCCGGCCAACGGCGGCCACTGGATGGTGCAAAGGGGCGACCTGATCACCGAGATCGTCAAGGACTACGAGATATTCTCGGCCCGCGAGATGCAGATTCCGCGCGTGCCGGACCCACCGTACATGATCCCGCTCAGCGTCGACCCGCCGGCCAACCTGCCCTACCGGGCGGCCCTGATGCCGAAGTTCTCGCCGCGCGAGGTGGCCAAGCTGGAGCCGCACATGCGCGAGATCGCGACGAAGCTGATCGACGAGGTCGTCGCCAAGGGCGAGTGCGACTTCATCCGTGAAATCTCCTCGCGCTTCCCGGTGTCGATCTTCATGGAGCTGATGGGCCTGCCGCTCGAAAAGCTTCGGGAGTTCCGCATTATTGCCGACAACTATTTCAACGCCCGATCAAACGAGGATCTCGCGCGGCTTGGCGGCCAGATCATGGGAATCTTCAGCGACCTGATGGAGATACGCGCCAGGGAACCCAGGGACGATCTGGTCACCAGCCTGATGAACACCGAAGTCGATGGTCGCGCCCTGACACGCGACGAGATCCTGGCCATGTGTCTGGTGCTGTTCCTGGGGGGTATGGACACGGTGACCAACGTATCGGGCTTTACCTTTCAGCGTCTTGCCGAGGAGCCGGCGGTGCAAGCGCGCATGGCGGCCGACCCGACGCTGATCCCGCGGGCGGTCGAGGAAGGTATTCGCCTGCACGGGGTCATCTGTACGCCCCGCGTGGTGGTCCAGGACACTGACAAGCATGGCGTGTCGTTTCGCACTGGCGACATGGTGCTGAACATTCTCTCGCAGGTCGGCCGTGACAACCGCGCCAACGACCATGCCGACGCGTTCGATATCGATCGTGAAAACAAGGTCCATCTGACCTTCTCCACCGGACCGCACCTGTGCCTGGGCCACATCCTGGCGCGGGCGGAAATCCGCATCCTCACCGAAGAGTGGTTCAAGCGCATACCCAGCTTCCGCGCGAAACCTGGCGCAAGGCATGGTTTCCGCATCGGCACGGTGCATGCGCTCGAAGCGCTGCCGCTGGAGTGGGACGTTTCGGCGTGAGATCGACATCCGGCGCGGACGGGCGATACTGGCAGGCCTTGAGCGAAGGCCATCTCAAGCTGCCGACTTGCCAGGGTTGCGGCCGCTGGCACTGGCCGGCGGTCTGGCGCTGCGGAGACTGTGGCGGCTGGGACCATGAGTGGAAAGCCGTTCCGATGGCCGGCACGGTGTTCGCCTGGACCCGTACATGGCACAGGTTTGGCGGCGCGGAGGATCTCGGCAGCCCGTTCGTCACCGCGCTGGTGACACTTGCCGATGCTCCCGTGCGGCTGATCGGCGTGATGGAAGACGACGAAGCCGGCCTTAAGGTCGGCTCTGCGGTCACCGGGCGTATCGACCGAACGCAATTCGGCGGTGACGCCATCCCCGCGATCCGCTGGAGCATCACCGCATGAGCCTGACCTTGCGCGGCGCGACGGCAATCGCCGGTGTCGGTTATCGTCAGTACAAACGGGGCACGGCGCCGGCGCCCGAGCGCGGCGTGCTGGTGCGCGCCATCGTCGACGCCTGCGAGGACGCCGGCTTCGACCCAGCCGATGTCGACGGTTTTGTCTCCTATGGCGACGACCGCAATGAGCCGGTCCGGCTGATGCCCGACCTGGGCACCAGGGAACTTACGTGGTCGAGCGCGGTCTGGGGCGGCGGCGGCGGCGGCATCGCCGGCGCTTTCGGCCTCGCGGCGGCGGCCATCATGACCGGCCAGGCCAGCGCCGTGGTGATCTTCCGCGCCCTGGTGGAAGGCGATAGCGGACGGCTGTCGGCCGCCGTCATGGCCCACCATCTCAACGACCACATGGCCAGCGCGGGAATGGTGGCGCCGGCCCAGGTCTGCGCCATGCGCGCGATGCGACTGTTCCAGCACCACGGCGTGCCGCAGTCGGTGCGCGAGGAACTGGTCCGCGCTTCCTATCATCACGGCGCGCGCAATCCTGACGCCGTCGCCTATGGCAAGGAACTCGACCTCAACGATTTCCGCACCGCGCGCTGGATCGCCGAGCCGTTCCGGCTGTTCGACTGCTCGCGGGAGAATGACGGTGCGGGCGCCCTGCTGATGGTTTCCGCCGAACGCGCCCGCGACCTGCGCAAACCGCCGGTGAGCCTGCTCGGCGTCGCCCAGGGAACCGAGAAGGGCTGGGGCGACCTGCTGGAGAACGACGACGAGGACCTCTACGCCAGCGCCGGCTTCCGCCCGGTCGCGCGGCGCCTGTGGGCCCAAACCGGCCTGACGCCGGCCGACATCGACGTGGTGCAGCTATACGAGAACTTCAGCGCCCAGGGCGTCGCCTCGCTGATCGACCACGGCTTCTGCACCTACGAGAACGTCGCCGAGGTGGTGCGCTATGAGAACCTGATCGCGCCGACCGGCAAGCTGCCGATCAACACAGCCGGCGGCAACTTCGCCCAGGGTTTCGTCCACGGCATAGGCCTTGCGGTCGAGGCGGTGCGCTGCCTGCGCGGCGAGTCGGCCAACCCGGTGCCGGGGGCGAAGACATGCCTGCTGGCCGGAGGACCCGGGGCGCCGACAGTCAGTTCGGCAATCTTCGGTCGGGAGTAACGTGTTCTCCCCTTGAGGAGACCTCTGCGAGAGTCGGCTTCTCCGCCGGACCGCTGGCTCCCAGGCGGCATCTTTGTTCCACATCGAGCGTCAGAGCGTAGAATAGACACCGGCCGCGCCGGTTGCCAGAACGGAAGCCAGCGGTCCGGCGGGGAGGCGTTGCCCGGTCATGAACTTTCGCGGAGGTCTCCTGCGGAAGAAGGTAAATTTGATTCAGACTAAGTCCCCTACCCACTCCATCACTTAACTCTACCATTAGTAGATTAATGCCGGGGCGCCCACGCTATGAACATCATGCTCAAGCCTTGTGGACTACCACGTGCTGGTCGGGAGCCCGCCCGACGACCCCAAGGCCGAAGACCTCTATGCGCGCTCATTCGCCACAGTCCAGGGCGTGTTCGACAACGAGGACTTCGCCGGGTCGGAAACCTGCCAGGTCGGCCTCGCGTCCGGCGCCATCCAGGACGTCATCTACACCGGCATGGAAGTGAACATTCCCAGGTTCTACGAGGGCGTCGACAGCGCGTTGGAGGGGTAGCGCCCTTTCTACTTGCCTTTGCCTCCGGATCGATACCAGGCCAGATCAATCCTTGCCGTCGGTCAGCACCTTCACTCCGGCGAAAAAGATGCGCAGCGCCTGAACGAAGCTTTCCTCGTCGTCGAACGGATTGGCGGCGATCGACCGGGCTAGATTCGGGTACCGTTCGGGGTCGACCTCAGGCATCGGCGGCACGCCGCGCGCCAGGGCGGACGCCTCGAACATGGTCGAACCAAAGGTAAACTTCTCCACGCCCTCAAGGATCGCCATGTGCAGCGGGCGGTGCCGCGGATAGCTGATCACCGTCTGCTCGTACGCCCCCAGCAACAGGTGACGGGGGAAGAACTGCAGCAGGAGCGGCGCGGCGTTTGGGTGCTTGAGCATCGCCCGGCGCGTCTCTCGGCAGAGAGTGATGGTTTTCTCGTCCCAGTCGCCGGGACCTCCCCAGTCGAACTGGACATCAAGCAGGATGTGCCTGGCCACCTGCGCCAGCAGTTCGGCCTTGTCGCTGAAATGGTAGTAGAGCGATGGCGACTTGACGCCTAGACGCTTGGCTACGGAGCCAAGGCTGAAGGCCTCCAGCCCATCGGCGTCGATGACGTCTATTGCCGCGGCGACAGCGGTCTCGCGGGAAATAAGTGGCTTTTTTGGGCGGCCCAAATTCTATCCGATTGTGCTTCAAAGAGAATGGCCGCTTGGGGGCAGCCCGGACGTTCTGCGTCTTGGCTCATCCTTAATCCACCCGTCGATGAACGCTAAGTGCAAAGCAGCCAGTTGTCTACAGACATAAGATTTATAACCCCCGCGCCTGCGCGGCGGATTCCATGAAGCCGGCCAGGGCGGACCGCAGCACGGATTCGTCCAGCAGGAAGGCGTCGTGGCCCTTGTCGGTCTCGATCTAGAGGAAGCCGACGTCGAGCACGCGCGCGCCAGGCCGCACAAGGCGGACAATCTCCAGAAAGTCTTCGCGAACTGCGGTCAAGGTAGGGGCGCTCACGTCCGGTCCTGTTGCTTCATACGCGCCAAGGATCGGCAAAGAGGCGGGCTGTCAACGTCAGCGAGCATGTGGTGAGCCGCTCGCTTCAACAGGCGCCTTGGCTACCATCAGGGCCTACCGCGTCAATGCCATTGCCTTACGTAGTAAGATATGAAATTCTTGCGGCCCGGGTAAGGATTGGAGCGGAGGCCAATGTCGACGCTGACGGTTTCATCTAAGGGGCAGATCGTATTGCCGGCGGCGTTGCGGCGAAGTCTTGGATTGGGCGCGGGGGCGAAGATCGAGGTGATCGTAGAAAGCGACGGGCTGAAGCTGCGCGTCATCAGACCCGTGCCGACCGTGGATGTGGCCAGTCTGGCGGGAATGGTGGCGGCGCCGACGCGGGGTGTTTCACGTCGCCTGGAGGACTTCGACGCGGCGGCCATGCTGGCGCGTCCATCGGCGGCCGAAAGATGAAAGCGCTCGATACGAACGTTCTGGCCAGGTTTTTCATCGACGACGCCGACGACCTGGAAGCCGCCATACAACGTCCGGCGGCCATCGAGGCCATCTCACAACGCGCGTTCGTGCCTGTCACCGTGCTGCTCGAATTGGAGTGGGTGATGCGAGGGTTCTATGGTTTGGCACCGAAAGACATCGCGCGGGTAATGTCGGCCCTGGCCGCTATCGAGCACGTTTCGATCGAGGACCGGGGCGCGGTGCTGGCGACGCTGGATGGCTATGCGCGGGGGCTGGATTTTGCTGACGCGCTGCATTTGGCGAGAAGCGCCAGAGCGACGGCGTTCCTCACTTTCGATCAAAAACTGGCGAGACGGGCCCGTTCGATAGAGGCTGGGCCGCCGGTGGAGTTGCTAGGGTGAAGGGCGCGATTTCCGGTCGGCGCGGCCGGTCAAGTTAAATACGCTGTCACCAAAATAGCCGGTCAATATCCATTAGATTTCCAACCCCCGCGCCTGCACGGCGGATTCCATGAAGCCGGCCAGGGCGGACCGCAGCACGGGTTCGTCCAGCAGAAACGCGTCGTGGCCCTTGTCGGTTTCGATTTCGAGGAAGCTGACGCGGGCGCCGGCGGCGTTGAGGGCACGGACGATCGCGCGGCTTTCCGGGGTCGGATAGAGCCAGTCGGAGGTGAAAGAGAAGACGCAGAAGCGCACGTCGCGGGCGCGTCGGAAGGCGTCGGCGAGGACTCCGCCGTGCGCACCGGCGAGGTCGAAGTAGTCCATCGCACGGGTGATGTAGAGGTAGGAGTTGGCGTCGAAGCGGTCGACGAAGCTGGCGCCCTGATGACGCAGATAACTCTCAACCTGGAAGTCGGCGTCAAAGCCCCAGGACAGGCCGTCGCGTTGCAGCTCGCGGCCGAACTTGCGCTGCAGGGCGGCCTCGGAAAGGTAGGTGATGTGCGCGGCCATGCGGGCGACGGCGAGGCCCTTTTCCGGTCGCACACCCTGCGCGGCATAGTCGCCGCCTCGCCAGTCGGGATCGGCCATGATCGCCTGGCGACCGACCTCATGGAAGGCGATGTTCTGGGCCGAGTGGCGCGCGGCGGCGGCGATGCAGACGGCGGCGAACAGGCGCTCGGGATAGTCGGCAGCCCACTGCAATACCTGCATGCCGCCCATCGAACCACCGACGACCGCGAACAGACGCTCGATACCCAGCGACTCGACCAGCAGCGCCTGGGCGCGGACCATGTCGGCGATGGTGATGACCGGGAAAGCGAGGCCGGGCGGTGTACCGGAAGGTCCAGGCGATGATGGCCCGGTGCTGCCCATGCAACCGCCGACGACATTTGAGCAGATGATGAAATGCCGGGTCGGATCGAGGGGCAGGCCCAGACCGACAAGCGAGCTCCACCAGCCAGGCTTTCCCGTCGCCGGGTTGCGGCCGGCCACATACTGGTCGAGCGTCAGGGCGTGGCAGACGAGGATGGCGTTGGATCGCGTCTCATTCAGAAGCCCGTAGGTGCGATAGGCGATTTCCAGATGCTCGACCGCACCCCCGGAATCCAGGGCGAGCAAGGTCCCGGCCGGGAGGGTCATCACCCCGCCGCCTTCGGTGATCTCGATCGACTCCCGCGCGTTCATGCACGCCAAGGATCGGCAAAGTTGCGGCCTGTCAACGGCTGCGATGGTATCCGGCCCGGGATCGCGCACCGTTCACGATAGACTTTTCACTGTGTGCAGCAGCCTCTAAGGCTGGCCTAACCGGGCTATAATCCTATGGATCAGGCTCAAGCGGGGGCGGGATGGCGACTGCGGAACACAAGGACGACAGCGGGGGGGCGCGGTCCGCCAGCAAGGGCGCCGGCGTCGACGTGCTGCCTTTCGCGGTGATCGCGAGCCTGGTGCTGGGCCTCACGTCTGGCTGGATAATGCGGCAATGGCCCGGCAATTCGTGGATCAACGGCTTCGTTGAGGTGTGCGACGTGGTCGGAACGATGTGGGTCAATGCAGTCCGCATGACGGTCATCCCATTAATCCTGCCGCTGCTGATCGGCTCGGTCGCCGGCGCGCGAAGCGGCCGCGCGCTCGGCCGTCTTGGACTAGCGACAGGCGCGTGGTTCCTGGGCCTGCTGTCTGTCTGCGTGTTGGCGGCGTTGCTGCTGGCTCCCGCGATATACAGCGGCCTGAAAATCGACGCCGCGACGACGGCCTTGCTGCGGTCGACGGCGGCGACCGTTCCCCTGCCAACGGGCGATGCGAGTCTGAGCGGATGGTTCAAGACGTTGATCCCGGCCAACCCGGTGAAGGCCGCGGCGGACGGATCGATGCTGTCCCTGGTGGTCTTCGCGGTGATGTTCGGTCTTGCCGCGCTGGCCTCGCCGCCGGTCATCCGCGAGCGCGTACTGATGTTCACCCATACGCTCTCGGAAATCATGATGACCGTGATCAAGGGTGTGCTGCTGGCGGCGCCCGTCGGCGTCTTCGCCTTGACGCTCGTCGTGGGCGATCGGCTCGGCGGCGCAGCGGTCAGCGCACTGAGTTTTCAGCTGATCGTCGCGAGCACGGCCCACATCTGCGTCGCGGTGATACTATGCCTGTTGGGAATGGGACTTGGCCGGCTGACGCCGACGAAGTTCCTGGGTGGCGCGGCGCCCGCGCTGCTGGTCGCGGCCGGGACAAGCTCCTCGCTGTCCTCGCTGCCGGCAATGATCGAAGGGGCCATCGATCACTGGGGCCTTCCCGAGGAAGTTGTCGGTTTCGTACTGCCGATGGCGGTATCGACCTTCAAGCTGACCGCAGGACCAGGCCAGGTCCTGGGCGCGCTATTCGTGGCGACGCTGTTCGGCGTCCATCTGGGGCCGGCGCAGATGGCGATCATCGGCGGATACGCGATCCTGATGAACGCGACCGTCCCCGGCATCCCTGGGGGCGGCCTGATTGCGGCCACACCGCTATTTCTGGCGGTCGGCCTGCCGCTGGAGGGCCTGGCGATCCTGTTCGCCATCAACCCGATCACCGACCGGTTTTCGACGATAGGCAATGTCGCCGCGGACATGGCGGTGACGGCCATCGTCGGGCGTAGCAATCCGAAGGTTCGGCCTTGATGAACGTCGTTCCGGGCTCGTGACGTTCCATGGCTGGAAACAGTAGAAACCAGGAATCTGGAATCTGTAACACGCCTCAGGTTCCGGTGCGGGCAATGAACCGCTAAGAGGGGCGCACGAGGGGCGCCGAGCATGCAGCGTTTGATTCTGTTTCGACATGCCAAGACCGAAAACCGCGCCGTTGACGGCGAGGACATCGACCGCGCGCTGACCGAGCGCGGGCGAGGCGATGCCGAACGGATGGGCCGGATGCTGGCGGAAGCAGGCCTCACGCCAGATCTGGTGCTGGTTTCACCCGCCGTCCGCACGCGGGAGACCTGGGAACTGGCGAGCCCGGCGTTGCCCGGGGCACGGGTCGAGGTTCGCGAGGGCCTCTATGACGCCACTCCCGAAGAGGTCGACGCGGAGTTGGGGGTCGGCACGGCGGAGGCCGGAACCGTAATGGTGATCGGGCACAATCCCAGTCTGCACGAACTGGCGATGGAGCTGCTTTCGGATGGCCATTCGTCGCCGGCAGACCTGGAGAGGGTGTCGGTTGGATTCCCGACGGCTACGGCGGCTGTGTTCACCTTCGATGCGGAAATGCGGGCGAACCTGCAGGGCCTGTTCCATGCGCGCGGCCATGGCGGCGAATAGAATCTGCTTTCCCGCGGGCGACGCCAGGGCGAGGATGCGCGGATGAGGCTGATCTACAAAATCCTGTCGCGAACAGAGTGGGAGCGGGCGCTGGCAGACGGCTGGTTCCTGGGGTCCGAGGCGGACGCCGCGGACGGCTACGTTCACTTCTCGACCGCCGCACAGGTAGTGGAGACGGCGCGGCGTTATTTCGCGGGCCAACGGGACCTGGTCGTGTTCAGCGTCGATGCGGACGGACTGGGGACTTCACTGAAGTGGGAGCCATCCAGGGGCGGTGCATTGTTTCCGCACCTCTACTCCCCGCTTGATTGCAGCAAGGTGATCGAGGCGCGACGACTGGACACGACCGGCGTATGAGTCTCCTGCATGGACTGGCCACCCTGGCGCTGCGGCGGATGGATCCGGAAGCAGCGCACCGGCTGACGCTGCGGGCGCTGGCGGCCGGGCTTGGCCCACGGCTGCGCGGTTCGGCCGATCCGGTGCTGGAAACGCGGCTTGGCGCATTGCGGCTGCCCAATCCCGTGGGACTGGCAGCCGGATTCGACAAGAACGGCGAGGTTCCCGACGCGATGCTGGCCGCCGGCTTCGGGTTCGTCGAATGCGGCACTGTCACGCCGCTGCCGCAGAGCGGCAATCCGACGCCGCGATTGTTCCGCCTGACCGAAGACCGCGCGGTAATCAATCGCCTGGGATTCAACAACGAGGGCATCGAGGCGATGGCGGCGCGTCTGGCGAACCGGCCCACCGGCGTGGTCGGCGCGAACGTCGGGGCCAACAAGGATTCCACCGACCGCATCGGCGACTACGTCACCGGACTGCAGAGGCTATGGCCGCTGGCCGACTATTTCACGCTGAACATCTCCTCGCCCAACACGCCGGGACTGCGCGACCTGCAGATGGGCGACGCACTGCATGAACTGCTGGGCCGTGTCGCCGAGGCGCGCTGGAGCCTGGCCTACGATGGCGACAGACCAATCTTTCTGAAGGTGGCGCCGGATGTGGCCGAAGCGGACGTCCCGGTGATCGTCGAAGCCGTCAAGCGTTTCGCTCTCAATGGGCTGATCGTCGGCAACACCACACTGGCGCGGCCAACGACACTGAAAAGTACGATGGCCGGCGAGACCGGCGGATTGTCCGGCGCGCCGCTGATGGAGCCATCGACGCGGCTATTGCGGACGTTCCGCGAGGCCGCGGGGCGCAAGCTGATCCTGATCGGGGTGGGCGGCATCGCCTCCGGCGCGGACGCCTATGCGAAGATCCGCGCCGGGGCCAATGCGGTGCAGTTGTACACGGCGATGATCTATCAGGGGCCGGGTCTGGTAGCGCGGATTCGCCGCGAACTCGCCGCCCGTCTGAAGGCCGATGGATTTGCCGGCGTCGAGCAGGCGATCGGCGTAGCGTAACACGGTCGATTGCCCGTCGGGCCGACGTGCATTAACGGAGCCTAATGGCGGACGACGCCCCCACGCACGCGCCACCGGACGGGCCGCAGGCTACCGCCCCGGGCCCCGCAAGGCCGCGCCCGCTCGTTCACGCACAACTGGTGCGGACACGGCGGCTGCTCTGGCCGGGCGGACTTTCGACCCGTCTGCTGATCATAACGGTGCTGATCGTCGCACTGGCCAATCTGCTGATCCTGCCGCCGAATCTGGCCGCCTTCGAGGAGCAGTGGCTGCTCGACCGTCTGCGGGCCGCTGAACTGGCCTCGCTGGTCGAGGAGACCGCGCCGAACGGCGTGGTGACGGCCAAGGTCTCGGATAATCTGCTGGCAAGCGCGGGCGTGGTGTCGGTGGCGCTGCAGGTCGGCAACGAGCGGCGGCTGATCCTGCAGGCGCCGCGCCTGAAACGTACGCCCTACCTTGTCGACCTGCGCCATGACTCGGGACTGTCGTGGGTCGCGCCGCTTCGCACGCTGATGACCGGTGGCGACCGAATGGTGCGGGTGATGGCGCAACCGCGTTTCCGGCCGGCGGAATTCGTCGAAATTGTCGCCCCCGACGCTGGCCTCAAAAGGGAGCTGATGGGTCAGCTCGGGCGATTGCTGGCGATCGCGGTGTTCACTTCGGTGATGGCCGGTGCGGTGGTCTATCTGTCGCTGACGCTTTTTCTGGTCAGCCCGATCCAGCGGATCACACGCTCCATGGAGCGTTTCAGGGCCGACCCCGAAGATCCGGCGGCGCGCATTCCACCCTCTGGCCGGCGGGACGAAATCGGCCGCGCCGAAGCCGAACTTGAACGGATGCAGGGCGACCTGCGCGCGGCGCTTACCTCCCGTTCGCGGCTGGCGGCGTTGGGTGAAGCGGTGGCGAAAATCAATCACGATCTGCGCAACATGCTGACCAGCGCACAGATCGCTTCGGAACGGATGGCCGCCTCTGGCGACCCGCGCGTGGCGCAGGCGCTGCCGAGGCTGGAACGCGCGCTGGATCGCGCTGTGACGCTGGCGTCCAACGTGCTGACGTTCGGCAACAGCGATGAACCGGCGCCCGACAAGCGGCAACTGGCGCTACGCACCGCGGTGGACGCTGCGGCAGAGGACGCGGGGCTGACCTCCGACGGCGTCGTCCTGGTCAACGAGATCAACGCGGCGGCCGAGGTCGGCGCCGATCCGGAACAGCTGCACCGCATCCTGGTCAACCTGCTGCGCAACGCCCGCGAGGCGATCGACGGGGCGGACGGTCGAGCCGGCAAGGGCCGGATCGTGGCGAGCCTGCGGCGCGATGGCGCGATGGACATCCTGTGTCTTGCCGATGATGGTCCGGGCCTGCCGGAACGTGCCCGCGCCCACCTGTTCGAAGCGTTCGCCGGATCGGGGCGTCGAGGCGGCACCGGTCTGGGGCTGGCGATCGCCCGTGAACTGGCCCAGGGGCACGGGGGAGACCTCGCCCTTGTCCAAACGGGGGAGACCGGCACGACGTTTGAACTGAGCCTGCCGGTCGGCAGCCAGGACACAAGCGGACCCGCCATGGACAAGCCCAGACATTGATATGGCGAAGGGAACGCCTCTGAAGATGGAATGGCATCGCACGGCCTATTTTCACGGCGCGCCAGGAGCGCCGGCGGAACTGGCGCTGTTCGGCTCCGCGCCCGGCGAACTGTTCGCCCCTGACCGGTTTGTCGATCGGCCTGAATTGCCGTTCGGCCGCTACCTTGATCGGCTGGCGGGCGAACTGGACCAGCGGTTCCCGGACGGCGACATCCGGCTGATCGGATTTTCGGCCGGCGCCAGGGTGGCTCTGGAGATCGCCCATAGACTGGGCTCGCGCATCGGCCAGATTGATCTCATCGCGCCGGCGGCGCCACTACAGTCCGGCGATTTCATGCCCAGGATGCAGGGACGCGCGGTGTTCCGCCTGGCGCGCCATGCCCCGGGCCTTTTTCCGGCGGTCACCTGGCTGCAGGGCCGCCTGGGCAACGTCGCCCCCGATCGATTGTACAGGATGGTGTTCGCCCACGCGGTCGGCGAGGACGCCGTTCTGGCAGCCGATCCAGCCTTTCAGTCGGCGATCACCGACGTCATGCGGCGGTGCCTTGGCCCCGCGGCACGGGGCTACGCTCGCGAGATCATCGACTTCGTCAGACCCTGGGACGGCATCCTGGCCAGTGTGACCTCACCCGTGCGGCTTTGGCAGGGCGATCTGGACAACTGGACGCCGCCGGACATGGCCGAGGCGTTGCGCGCGGCATTGCCGGGCGCGGCGCCGGTAAGATTGAAGAGCGGTCTCTCGCACTATTCCACCCTGCGGTGGGCGCTGAATGAACTGGCGGAGGAATTCTCCCAGACCGCGGCCGGCCCAGGATCGCGCGCGGTAGAATTTGCCTTCAGCTGAACTTGGGTGTCAGTTCGGTGAAAACGGAGAAAGCCGATGGCTGCGGCAGATGTACGATGAACCGGAATTCGTGATCCGCAACATCTGGCGCCTGTACGGCGGCTGGTGGGACGGCAACCCCGCAAACCTCAAGCCGGCCCGCGACGGCGCGCTGGCGGCGGAGGTCGCCGCGCTGGCCGCGCCGGACGACACTCGCGTACACCAGATCCGTGCCGAAGCGTTCCAGACGAGGCGCGAGCAGGAAACCTCGCTGATGGCCAAGGGCATCTTCGGCTTCGCGGCCAATCAGTCGACGGCCAAGGCGGGGTAAGCCGGGAATAGAGGGAGATTTGTGATGGCATTCGCGCAACTATCGAAAGTGCGCCTCAAGTACTTCCCGCGTGGCGCGGGGCCTGAGCGCGTGGTGTTCATCCACGGTTTTCAGGCCTCGGCGCGGATCTGGCGGATGATACAGGAGGCGCTGCCAGCGGACCGCTACACCTCGATCGCAATCAACAATCGTGGAGCGGGAGGATCGGACGCACCCGCGGACGAGCACGACTACAGCGTGGAGATTTTCGCGAACGACGCCTTCGAACTGGTCGAGCAACTCGGCTGGACGGACTTCACGCTGGTGGGCCATTCGCTTGGCGGCGCCACGGTCGCGCAGTTCGCGGTCGATCATCCGGGGTCGCTGAAAGGCCTGGTGCTGCTCGATCCGGCCGACCCCGACGGGCGCGCTCTGCCGGCCGGGACCGATCTTGACGCCCTCATCGACCGGCAGATGGCGGCGCTAAGATCTTCGGTGGCTGGAGGCTCGAGCGACGACCAGGTGGCCGGTGTCGGCGCCTCGGGAGCCGACGTGCCGGCTGATCTGCTGCGTGCGCTGGCGGCGGATATCCGCACCGCACCTGAGCAGCGTTTGCGCGGATCGCTGCGCTCGATGCTCACCATCCGCATTGGTGATCGCGTGAAGGATCTGACGATGCCGGTGCTGCTCGCCGGCGGCGACGCCGATGCGCTGATCCCGCCCAAGGTCATGCTGGCGACCTGGGCCAAGCTGCCGCCCGGCAGCGGCCTGCACTTCTGGCATGGCATCGGGCACTCACCGAATCTGGACTGCCCCGGGGAAGTGGCGGCGCTGCTGCGGCGGTTTATCGAGGTGACGATTCCCTCGAAGAATTGATCCGAACCAAGTCTCGTTGCTCACCGGCCCCCTCCACCCCTTTGGGGTCCCCCTCCCCCGCTTCGCGGATGAGGACTCAATCCTCCTCCATGCCCTTGCATGGGGGAGGGGGA
>JANXTX010000214.1 GCA_025352165.1 Caulobacteraceae bacterium
TCGGGCCCCTCCCCTCTCCCAGTCGGGCGAGGTGTTTCGTGGATCACCTTCGAGAAATGTGAATTCGGTAGCTCAGTATGTGGAACAACGTCGGCGTAGTCCGCTTAACCTGGCGCCTATGGGCCAGGAGCCGGCGGTCCAAACGAGAGTCAACGATTGCGCGCTGACCGCCGGGGTAGCGGCGGCAAACGCCGCGTAGTCGCCGCGGCTACGCCGTTCGGCGCCGTGCTGCGCCGGCGCGGAATGTGTATCCGCTGTTTTCATGCTGCTTCCGATCTGCCCGTCGTCGACTGGAATTGGCGTCACGGCACACGCAATGCATCGCACATGTAACCGTAACAAGCGCTCGCCGTAGCCTGCGCGGGAAGGGCTCGCCTGCCCCTGTCGGATTACCGGCCGCGCCCCATTGACAGAATGCAATATATTTGCAATACGTAGAATTGACTGGACCTTACCGGTCACCACACCTCGAGACGAGCCCAGGAGATTTCGATGCCAGTGTTGCATGCGACCGGATTGCAAACCGCCGACGGGAATTGGCCGTTGAGCGTCTTGTTGGGAAATAATATCATTAAAATGCAATGGGTTGAATTGTAAGGGGCCTGCGGAAGGCCGCCATCCACATGCCCTCGACACGCCCTCCGACCGCCATCCGGCCGCCCTTTGACCGCCATCCAACCGCCATCCAACCGCCCTTCGGCAGCCCGCGGATCGCCAACGAGCCGCCGACGGACCGCCTAGAAGGCCCAGCTTTCCGGTGTCGGATAGGCTTCGCTCTTCATCAGGCGGTTGATGCCCAGCGCGATGCGGACGACGAACCAGATCGCCGCCGCCAGCAGCATTGGAAAGCCGATCAGCACGATCATGCACGGGATCGAGACTGTCAGATAAAGCAGGCCGATCCAGAATGTGCGGATCTGGAAGGTATAGTGGCTGCGAAGCCATTCCGGCGCGCCGTCCCGGTTCACATAGGCCAGCACCAGGCCGACGATGGTTGCCGTATGGAATGTCGCGAAGCCGACCATGTGAAGAGAATGTAGATGATGATCGCCATCTGGCGTTCGTCGGAGAACATCGACGGGACCGGCGCCGGCGTCGGATTCTGACTTTCGGTCATCTGTTTCAACTCCCGTTTTGCCGTCCAAACTAACCCCGAACGGCGGTGATCTCCACTCCGGCCCCTTCGGCATCGGGCGCCAGCGCGAGCGGCTTTTCAATCCGCACGCGCGCCCGCATTACCCTCGGCTCTTCGAAACAGGCCTGCGCCAGGCGCCGGGCAAAGGATTCGACCAGACCAATATGACCTTGTTCGGCAATGGAACGAGCGGCCCGGGCAATCGTCTCATAATTCACTGTGTCGCCCAGAGAATTCCAGCCGCCGGCGGCGACATCGAGTTCGGCGTCGATGATCAGCGGCTGGGTATGGCCGAGTTCGTGGGCGTGTACACCGATCTCGGCCGCAATGCGCAGGCCGCGCACAAACACCTTGGTGACGACGATCTTGCAATTCGATGTTCCGGTGTCGGCGACCTCTTGTTGGGCGAGGGGCATATCAGTCACCAGGCACGTCGGGCGTTCGCCAGGCCAGATGCTGGCCGCCATCGATGGCGATCATCTGCCCGGTGACCGATGGCGCGTCAATCAGATATCGGAGCGCCGCGCCGATCTCATTGGGCTCGACCGGGCGCCCCAGTGGCAGCGCCTGGGCCTCCGCCGCGAAATCGGCTGCCGCCTGATAGATATTGGCCAATGTCGGACCAGGTCCGATGGCGTTGACCCGGATCCTCGGGGCCAGCGCCTGCGCCATGGTCTGCGTCGCTGTCCAGAGGGCCGACTTGCTGATCGTGTAGGAAAAATACTGCGGCGTCAGGCGCCAGACCCGTTGATCGATGATGTTGACGATCAGGCCGTCCTGGATGGCGCTCAGGGCGGAAGCGAATGCCTGGGAGAGCAGGATCGGCGCCTTGAGGTTGGCGCTCAGCATTGCGTCGAAGTCGGATGCCATCAGGTTGCCGAGCCGGTCATCCTCGAAATGCGAGGCATTGTTCACCAGCAGGGTTACAGGACCCGGCGCACCAGCGATCAGATGCGCGCCACCGTCCGGCGCGGTCAGATCGGCGCCGCGGGTTACCGCATTGCGACCCATCTCGCGGATGGCCCGCGCGGTCGCTTCGGCGTCTTCCGCCGAATTTCGGTGATGAACGAGGACGTCATACCCGGCCTGCGACGCCGACAGCGCCAGCACCCGGCCGATACGCCTGCCGGCGCCCGTGACCAGAGCCCAGCCGCGTCCGGTCATGTCACGTGTGTCGCGGGCTTCTAGTCGAAACGGCCGAACTCGAACTTGTTGATCGCCGCCATGACGACGAGGAAGATGACGATGGCTGTAACGGCGTCCAGGCCCATGGGTCCCTCTCAGTGCTGACGACCTGTCCGGTCTAACGGCCGCGGGGCATTACCGCAAGCCAAAGCCGGGGGAATCTCGGCATGACCCCCTTCCCGTATGAACCACGATCACTAATATGACTGTTTGAATGGACCGGTTGTCCACACGCAAATCCAACAGGGAGATGAGCTCGTGCGCGAATACATGAAATTCTACATCGATGGACAATGGGTCGACCCGGTCACGCCCAAGAGCATGGACGTCATCAATCCGGCCAACGAAGAAGTCTGCGGACACATTTCGGCCGGCTCCGCCGCCGACGTCGACAAGGCGGTCGCCGCCGCGAAGAAGGCCTTCGTCACCTATTCGCAGACCAGCCGGGAAGAGCGCATCGACCTGCTGCAGCGCATTCTCGCCGAGTACCAGAAGCGTTTCGGCGACGTCGCCAACGCCATCACCGAGGAAATGGGCGCTCCCGCCAGCCTGGCCCAGCGCGCGCAGGCCCCGATCGGTATGGGTCACCTGGCCACCGGCATCGAAGTCCTCAAGACCTTCAAGTTCGAGGAAGATCGCGGCCCGACACACCTCGTGAAGGAGCCGATCGGCGTCTGCGCCATGATCACGCCTTGGAACTGGCCGATCAACCAGATCGCCTGCAAGGTGGTCCCGGCGCTTGCCACCGGCTGCACCATGGTGCTGAAGCCTTCTGAAGAGTCCCCGTTCTCGGCGATCATCTGGGCCGAGATCATGCATGCCGCCGGCGTTCCCGCCGGTGTCTTCAACCTGGTCAACGGCACCGGTCTCGAAGTCGGCGCCGCGCTCTCCAGCCATCCCGATGTCGACATGGTCTCGTTTACCGGTTCGACCCGCGCCGGCGTCGAGGTGGCCAAGGCCGCCGCGCCGACCGTCAAGCGCGTCGCTCAGGAACTGGGTGGCAAGAGCCCCAACATCATCCTGCCCGACGCGGACATGAAGAGCGCCGTCAGCGGCGGCGTGAAGCACGTGATGCAGAACTCCGGCCAGTCCTGCAACGCGCCGACCCGCATGCTGGTCCCTTCGGCGAAGATGGACGAAGCCATTGTCATCGCCAAGGAAACCGCCGATTCGACCACTGTCGGTGATCCCAACGGCAACGCCCAGCTCGGCCCGGTGGTCAACCGTACGCAGTGGGAAAAGATCCAGCGCCTGATCCAGGCCGGCATCGACGAAGGGGCGACCCTGGTCGCCGGCGGCGTCGGCCGTCCCGAAGGCCTCGACAAGGGCTTCTACGTGAAGCCGACCGTCTTCGCGAACGTAACCAACGACATGACCGTCGCCAAGGAAGAGATCTTCGGACCGGTGGTTTCGATCCTCGGCTATGAGAGCGTCGACCAGGCGGTCGATATCGGCAATGACACGGAGTACGGTCTGGCGGCCTATGTCTCGGGCACCGATATCGCGGCGGCCCGAGCGGTGGCCTCGCGCCTGCGCGCCGGCCAGGTCTCGATCAACGGCGGCGGCGGCGATATGATGGCGCCGTTCGGCGGCTACAAGATGAGCGGAAACGGCCGCGAGTGGGGCGACTTCGGCTTCCACGAATACCTCGAAGTCAAGGCCGTCCTCGGCTACGCGCCCAAGCAGGCCGCGGAATAATCTAACGGCGCCCCCCGGTTCGCGAAGGAACGGGGGGCGTTCGCACTGCATCCGTCTATGCTACTCGAGAGCGTCTTCGCGACGCTCCGAGCGAAGTGTTTGCGCCCGGACCATTAATGCGCCCCCGGCCAGCGCCGAGGCGACGGATCCCGCCAGCACGCCCAGCCTTACCTGGCTCTGCGCCAGCGCGTCGAGCGCGGGAAACGCCAGTCCACCGATATAGAGGCTCATGGTGAAGCCGATGCCGCACAGCATCGAGACACCCAGCAGTTCGAGCCAGGTCGTGCCGGCTGGCCGGCGGCCGATACGTGTCATTACCGCCAGCGCGCTCGCGCCGAATACGCCCAGTGGCTTGCCGACCAGCAGGGCCACGGCCAGGCCCAACGGCAATGGCATGGTCATGTGCGCGCCCGTCAGACTTCCGAACGAGAAGCCGGCGGCGGTAAACGCGAACAGAGGCAGGATCAGGAAGGCCACGTAGGGATGCAGGCTGTCCATGAAGTACTTGAGGACGCTCTCCTGGCCCGGTCGGCGCGCACCAACAGGCGTGGTGATCGCGCAGGCTATGCCAGCCAGCGAGACATTCACGCCCGATTCCAGTGTGAACAGCCAGACCGCCGTGAAACCGACCGCGTAGAGAAGGTATGGCGCGCGACGCCAGCGTGAAACCGCCGCCAGCGCCGCAAGTGTAAACCCTGCTCCGGCAAGCGCGAGCCAATTTACCGTTTTGGTGAACATCACCCCTATCAAGGCTACGGCGCCCAGATCGTCGGCGATCGCCAGCGTTAGCAGGAACACCCGCAGCGAGGCGGGCATGCGCGGCGCCGCGACGGCCAGCGCCGCCAGGGCGAAGGCGATATCGGTTGCCGTCGGCGCCGGCCAGCCCCGCGGCGCGCCACCCACTCCGAGATTCATCGCCAGATAGATCAATGCGGGCGCGACCATGCCGCCAATTGCCGCCAGGATCGGCAACGCCAGTCGCCGAGGGCTGGCCAGCTCGCCGCGCAGCACCTCGAACTTGATCTCCATTCCCACCACCAGGAAGAAAATCGCCATCAGTCCGTCCTTGACCCAGCCGAGCACGGTGCGGGTCTCGGCGAAGTCGCCGACGCGGACGGGGATCGGATGATTGACGAACGCGAAATAAGCCGACGACCAATGCGAATTGGCCATCGCCAGCGCCACCGCGGCCGCGACCGTAAGCACGAGGCCCGCGCCTGATTCGGTCTTCAGAAATTCCAGTGTCGGACGCCGCGCCATAGCCGGAGCGATAGCATGACCCAGACTACACGGTGAACCATAACCGGCGTGAACATCGGGTTTCGGATTCATCCCGCTCTTGCCGACGCATCCCGGGCGGTCCATCTGGCGAGGATGCCTGTTGCAGCCGACTATCGCCCAGACCCTCGCTACAACCTGATCGGCCCGGACTTCGCCGACCCGGTGTCTCCGGCGGACTTCCCGCAAACGATCATCCGCTTTCGCAACGACAGGGCGGCGGCGACCGTCGGACTTGAGGCGCTGACCGATGTGGAGTGGTCCAATTATTTCGGCCGATTCCAGCCGCTGCCGGACAACCAGCCTACGCCGCTGGCGATGCGCTATCACGGTCACCAGTTCCGCGTTTACAACCCCGACCTCGGCGACGGTCGCGGGTTTCTCTATGCGCAGCTTCGCGAGCAAGGGACCGGGCGGCTGCTCGATCTGGGAACCAAGGGTTCGGGCCGCACGCCGTGGTCGCGTGGCGGCGATGGTCGGCTGACGCTCAAGGGCGGCGTGCGCGAGGTGCTGGCTACCGCCATGCTAGAGGCGCTCGGCGTACCAACGTCGCGCTCCTTCTCGCTGGTTGAGACCGGCGAGCTTCTGCAGCGTAATGACGAGCCCAGCCCGACCCGATCGGCGGTGCTCACCCGGCTATCCCACAGCCACATCCGCTTCGGCACCTTCCAGCGTCACGCCACAATGGAGCGCCCCGACCTGATCCGGGCGCTTATCGATCACGTGATCGAGATCTATTACCCGGAACTCGCCGCCGCGCCCGATCCGGCTGGTGCGCTGCTGTCGGCGGTTGTCGATCGCGCCGCCAATCTGACCGCCCGCTGGATGACGGCCGGGTTCGTGCACGGCGTGCTCAATACCGACAACATGAACATCACCGGCGAGAGCTTCGACTACGGCCCCTACCGTTTCCTGCCGCGCAACGATCCCAACTTCGTCGCCGCCTATTTCGACTCCGCCGGCCTCTACAGTTTCGGTCGCCAGCCGGAGGCGGTGTTCTGGAACCTGCGCCAGCTCGCAGGCGCCCTGAGCGTGGTCACCGAGGCCGAGCCGCTGGTCGACGCCCTCAACCGCTTTTCCGCCGCCTATCGCGTCGCGCTTGCCGCGGCGATGCTGGCGCGCCTCGGTCTGAGATCCCGTGGAGCCGAAGCCGACGTCGAGTTGGCCAACGCCGCCTTCCGCGCGCTCGCCGAAGGCGGTGAACCCCTGCGCTGGGAGCCGTTCTTCTTCGACTGGTTCTGCGGGCCCGCTTCGGAAGCCCGCGCCACATCCGGTCCGCGCGCCGCGCTGTATCAGGGCGAGGCTTTCACCGCTTTCCGCGCGACGCTGACCACTTTCGAGCCCGACCGCCCTGACCGCCTCGACCATAACTACTTCCATCGTTCCGAGCCGGAAGAACTTCTCGTCGACGAGATCGAAACTCTCTGGACCTCGATCGCCGACCGCGACGACTGGGCGCCCTTCAACGCCAAACTCGCCGCCATTGAAACCGCCCGCACGGCCTGGGGTTATCAAATCGTCAGATAGTCTCGTCTGTCCCGCACGTTTCAGCCTATCATCATCAAACAGAACACTGCTCAGGAACCGCCATGGACGACGCTGTCCCTCCGCCGCCATCTCAGCCGCTTGTGGGCGAGGTGCGCGAGAACCATCGCTTCGATCCCGCTCGTCTCGAGGCCTGGCTGGCGGCCCACATTGCGGATTTTTCCGGTCCCCTGAAGGTCGATCAGTTCAACCGCGGCGCCTCCAATCCGACCTTTCTGCTGACGACCCCAACCGCCCGCTATGTGCTGCGCAAGAAGCCGCCGGGCGTTCTGCTGCCGAGCGCCCACCAGATCGACCGCGAGTACCGGATCATGAGCACGCTCGGCTCGCTCGATTTTCCGGTCCCGGTGATGCGCGCCCTGTGTGAGGATGACCGCATCATCGGCACGGCCTTCTATGTCATGGACTTTCTGGAAGGTCGCATCTTCCGCGATGCGCGCATGCCGGGGCTGGAGCCTGCCGAACGCGCGGCGCTATACGACGACCTCAACGCCACGCTGGCCCGGCTGCACGCCGTCGACTGGCGCGCCGCGGGGCTGGAGGACTACGGTCGTCCGGGCAACTATTTCGAGCGGCAGATCGGCCGCTGGACCAAGCAGTATCGCGGGGCGCAGACCGAGACCATTCCGGACATGGAAACCCTGATCGAGCAACTGCCGGCGCGTCTTCCGGCCGACCAGACAGTGACCATCGCCCATGGCGACTACCGGCCCGAGAATGTGATGTTCCACCTGACCGAGCCCAAGGTCATCGCCGTGCTTGACTGGGAGCTGTCGACCCTCGGCCACCCGCTGGCCGACCTCGCCTATAACTGCATCCTCTATCACTCCCACTCCGAGCAATGGGGCAGCCTCGTCGGCGAGGATTTCGCCGCCACTGGCATTCCCACGGAGGACGAGTATGTCGCCGCCTACTGCCGCCGCACCGGCCGCGACGGCGTGCCGGACTTCAACTTCTATCTGGCCTTCTCGCTGTTCCGCCTGGCCTCGATCGGCCAGGGCGTCTTCAAGAGGAACCTCGACGGCATCGGCACCGACACCAGCGGCCGTGACAACTCCGGAACCTGGAAACTGGCCGAAACCGCGCGCGAGGTCCTGCAAAGGTAGAGTCTCTTCTCCCACAGAGAGAAGAGACTCCTTTTTTAGAAGTTCACGTAGCTGAACAGGCCCAGCTCGTCGTAGGTGCCATGCACGCTGCCGCCGATGATCCCGTTGGACGTCGAGAACAATCCATTGTCGACAGCTTCACGCTTATACACCAGCGCCAAATCGATGACCTTGATTGGCTTGAGGTGGTTCGGGTCGGCCTTGTCGTCATACCGCACGATCGGCGCATAGCTCATGCCGAAGTTGAAGTAGTTGTCCTTGAAGCTCGGCGCCGTGACGCGTTGTGGCTCGACGTAGTCATAGCGACCGAACAGGGCCAGCTTGTCGGTGAAGTTGTACGATCCGAATACGCCAAATCCCTGCGAGGTATTGGTCAGCAGTGCATTCGCCTGGGTTACGTCGTTCCAGTGCTTGGCGTAGAAATACTCGCCTCCAAGCCGGATCTTGTGGTCGACATAGGCGAGCAAGGCGTCAAATCTTTGGGCGGTATTATAGGTCGGCGTGCCGACGATGTCCTTGCCGAGCTTGCCTTCGTACCCGCCGACCGCGGCAGTGAAGTGATGGAAGGTGGCCGAGACCCGGCCTTCCACGTCGACGTCGTTGCTGACCGGCTGCGTGCCGCCGATTGCCGGGTGCTTGAATCCAAAGCCATCGACGGCCGAGACCTGATAGCTCACATTGGTCTTGTCGTCGCCGAACCGGCCGAAGACATGCAGTCCCCAGTCCGTCGTGGTGCCGAACTTGGTGCGGTCGATCAGCAGGTTATCCACGTAGCGGTAGGGGTAGAGGCTCTCGACAAACGGCACCCAGGGCAGCTCGGCCGCGCCGGCGCGGATGTTGAGGGCATCCGAGATGTGCGCCTGCAGATACGCCTTCTTGACGAACAGTTGCGTCGCCGCCACGCTTGAGCAGGCTGGCGCACTGACTGTATTGGCCGTCGACGCGGGGCAGCCGGAGGGGTCGGTCGCCGTGGCCTGCGGCTCGGTGACGCTGTTGTTGTAGGTGAAATCAGTCGTCAGGTTTGCGGAGAATACGCTGTTAAACTTGTGATCGATGCTCAGATACATACGCTTGATGTTGTAGTCGACGCCGCTGTTGGACTGGCGCACGCCATTGGAGAAGTTGTTGTAGTACCGGTCATGCTCGTCGGGCGTCAGGTCCACGGTCGCGAAATCGATGGCCCCGGCGCTTTCCAGCCGGGTCGGCGTCTGCGTGGCGGTCGGCGAGACATCGCCGCTCCAGCCGAACCACAA
>JANXTX010000216.1 GCA_025352165.1 Caulobacteraceae bacterium
CCCGCCTTCGCTGGGGGCAGGCTCTTGTCGACCAAATCAGGCGGCGGTGTCATCCATACCTTGACTCACATCCAGACACGCGCCGCAACCGGAAAAATTCAGCGCCCGGTCAGCCCCGAAAAGGAGGGTGAGCAATTACAATTCCGGCTCTCGCGTCGAGATCGGTTCCACTCGTGGGGTCTTTGGGTGCTGAGGCGCGGTGCGTGTCAACCGGACGTGATGTCAAGGGAAACGGGATCCTTTTTTCGGTTTGCTGATCTCGACCAATGAAAAGGTAGACGAGTCCCTGTCACATCCGCGCCGCGTCTCGGTGGTTATTTGGTCAGCCAAAGCCGACATGACTGCCGCGGGCCCGCGCCGCACCTATCACCACTCCGGACCGTAGTGGAAAGTGTCCCCACCGTGGGCTTCGGCGCCGGGGCGCCTGACAATTCCCTTAGCCCTTGACGTCCGTCGACGGCCGATCGTCACCGGCAGAAATCTCATCATGCCAGTGTCCCTCGCGATCTTCGTAAGATATTGCGCGATCGGCGTCAGAGACTCGCTGTTCGCCCGCCGCGCGTTCGGCGGCCTTGTTCCCGCATCCAATTGGCGGTTGGCGCGTTGATGCCACCAGACACCAACGTCAGTAGGATATTCATGATGAAAGCCGTTTTCTTTTCCTTTGCCGCCCTTGGCGGCGCCGCCGTGCTCAGCCTTTCGCCGATCACCGCGGTCGACGCGCAGATGACGGCCGCGCCCGCCGTCGCCACCCAGGGCGACTGGACGTTGGGCCAACGCGAAGACTGGCTGGGCGTCCAGCTGAAGGACTCTGTCGCCAGCGGTGCTCTGGACAGGGCCGGATTCAACCAGGCGCAGCTTGAGATGGACCACCTTCGCCAGGAGGAGAGCCGCATGCGGCACGATGGCGGCGGGCAGCTCACCGACAACCAGACAAGTGAGCTCGAGGCGCGTCTCGATACCATGAGCGACAAGATCCACTGGGCGAACATGGGCGCCTACAAGCGCCCCTGGTAGCCGCGCCTGTTTCCGGGCGGGCCCAGGCTCGCCCGGACGGGACGGAATCGGCGCGGGTCGCGCGAAAGCGCGTGCCTCTGGATCAACCCGACAGGGATGCCGTCTTGCGACCATTTCAGGTTTCATATCTCGCGCTGGGGGCCCTGCTGGCCCTGGTCGCCGGTGTTGCCGCGGCCGAGTGGGGACTTGGTCCCATCGACGAGGCGGTGGGGCGAGCCGACGCTTCCACGGAAATCCAGGCCGGCGTTCAGTCGGCGCCAGCTACCGCACCGGGCGGTTCGTCGCGCCCGGTCGATGATGCGCCGGTCGCTCATCCTAGCGATCCGCCTGCCATCGTTTCTTCAATTGCCGATGTGAGGCCGCCGTCCCCCATCGTTGTCGCTGACGAGGCCGACGCGGTCTCAATGAAGGGAGAGATGGACGCGCCTCCGACAGCGATGAGCGCGAATGTCGACGATGGGGACCATTCGCAGGGCGATTTCACGCCCACCGCCGCCCCAAACTAGCCGCGCCGCGTCAACACCGGAAGGCGGACCTTCTGCATCGCCATCCCGACCTCACGGGTGGGCCGGCGGCGGATCGTTTTTGATGGCCTTTCCCGCATTCTCCAGGGCCGATCCGGCCTTTTCGGCGGCGGCATGCACGGGTGGCTGAATGACGTGGTCCAGCACCGAGCCGGCGCTGGTGAACGACCCGGTCTTGATGACGAGCACGATCATCAGCAGCGCCAAGAGCAGGAGGACAATTGTCAGCAGGCCCAGCAGCGGTGATCCTGGATGGCGAAGTCGCTCTTCCCTCTGGCCCCGGTCGTAACCGTCATTCACCGCGCGATCCATGTGTGAACTGTCCTGCCGGATGCTGCCGCGCTCGTCCGCGCGACCGGCCTTGTATGCTCCGAGCTCGTCGGACGTCGCCGGCGGTTCGCTTTTTGGGGTGTGTTCAAACCAGGATTGCATTGCGTCGCCTCGCGCTGTGACTGCCTATGGTTCCGCAACGGCGGAGCCCGCAGTTGGTTCCGATGGCACGCGACCTTTGTTGCCCTCCCTTGACGCGGTTTCGGGAGATGCGTCGCGGACATCCTAGCCTGCCACCCGCAACCATCGGGCATGGCGGGCGTTGTCACGGTGCATTGCCTCCACCGCAGGCGCGGAGCGCTCCAGGAAACCATGATCGTGAATCCCCAGTCGTCGCGCCTGGCCAGAATTCGGCATGCCGGGGGACGTCTCGGCAGGCTGGGTTGGGCGCCGTTTCTGATCCTTGGGCCGATCACCGGCAGCCTGATAGCGCTTTGCCTGTTCAACATCCGCAAGCGGCGGCCGATCTATGCCGCCTGCTGCATTGCCGGGATCGTCGTGTTCTGGATTGCCGCGCCGGCGCTACTGAAAAGCGAATTGAACTATATCCGGTCGCATAAGTCCGGGCTTGCCGATCGCTCTCGCCCGCTGGTCGCCGCGGTCCTGGGGCGGGCCGGCTGACGCCAGGTCGCACGATGAGTTTCTACAAGAGTCGCGCCGACGGTCCGCAAAGTTTTGGCTCGTCGTCCTGCCCTTGGGTAGTCTGTTTTCCCGAGGCCACGGTCAGTACTTGCTCTGTATCAAGCACGATGCCGGACACGTGGTCGGTGACTCTCGCGTGAATGCGATACGACCCCAAAGGATCTTCCGGCTCAAAGGATATGTCGTAGCCCGTTTCCGAGAGCTGGAAACTCAAATCCGCCGTGGCAGGGTGACCGACCCAGACGTTGACAGCTCTGGTGCTGTCATATCTCTTTCCATCCGGCCCGAACGTTTCGAAGTCGACCGTGACATCACAGTTTCCAGAGGCGTCGGCGCGACACCCCCTGAAGATTATGAAAGTGACGATTGGCTGATTGACGATGGCGTGGGTCGTCGTGACCAGGGCGACAGAGGCCGTTGGCTTTTGCCAGTCGGCGACAAGCCGGTCAGGATCGGTGGTCGCGATCTGTATTGCCGCGAACTTGCCAGAAGTCTCGGCGACGGGATGTCCGTCGAGAGCTGAACCAATCATCGAGCCAACGTTGCGCGAGAACGCATCCGCCGATAGCGCCGCCCAAACCAGCAGCATCCACAAAGAGGCCCCGAGAGCCCTGTGAAGCGTTCCCGTGGCGCGCTGTCGGGTCTGTCCGATCCGTGCATTTCTGGCGCTCACTTTGGAGTCTCCGCTCGCCATCATTGTGCAAAGAACATCGTACGCGTTCAGCGAGGCAGCTGGTGGAATGCAACGGCGGGGCGTTCGAGGACACTCAGGACTGCACTACCAGCGACGGCCGCGCGGATGCCATGCCCGTCCATGCCAGCCTGGATTCCAGTAGTTGGCGTGCTGCCAGTACCAGTTTCGGTAGGGATGATAGTTCCACCGACCGCCGTCCCAGACCCAGGGTTGGTACCAGGCCGGCGCCCAGGCGACGACCGCGGGACCGTCCCAGGCGAAGGCCGGCGCGCCGCCGCGGATCACATATCCATCCGGGCAACCGGCGCCTGAACTGCTTGAGCCGATCGCCGCGCCGGTTCCCGCGCCGAGCGCTCCACCGATCACGGCGCCAGCGCCGCGGTCACCGCGACCGGCGACACCGGCGCCGATAACCGCGCCGAGGACTCCGCCGACGATGGCGCCGGCGGCGGTGTTGTTGTTGCGCTGATCGACGCAGTTGGCCGAGGCCCATTGTGAATAGCGCGCCGAATAATCCCGGTCGTTCTGCTCCGACCGGTCGTCATAGGCGCCGCCCTGCTCATATCCGGGAGGCGGCGGCGCGTACTGGCCCTGGGGCGGCGCGGAATCCGAGGGGTATCCCCCATTGCCGGGCGGCGAATTGTAGTTCTGCGCGTCAGCCATGCCGGCTTGCGCGACAAGGCTGGTCGCGGCGATCACCGCGAGGCCGACCCCCGCCAGGGATTTTCTAGTGTGATCTTTCATGGCCGGTTCCTGTTCTCAATCGCAATAATCTTTGGAAACGGGCGAAACCCAATCTGGTTCCGTGGCCCCCGGTCCCTGTTCTAGATTTCCCAGAACTTGTAGGCCGAGACGATGTCGGCGTTCAGTTCGCGGGCTGTGTCGCCGTGCCCACTGGCCGCGTCGGCATGCATCTTCGCCTGTTCGGATTTGCCGGCCTTCAGCGCATGGGCCGCCGCGATATGGTGATGCTCGGCGGCTGCGTATTTGGCCGCGATGGCAAGATGGGCTTCCGTTCTTGGGGGCATCCCCCTGACCGTGTCGGGCTTGGCGAAGGCCCGGGAGGTTGGCGTCTCGATGGATGCCATTGTCAGAATTCCTTGCTTCAAGATGATGCCGGAGATTGCGGCCGCGCGGCGCCAGTCAAAAGCGCCGGAATCTACTCATTTCGCCATCGCTACGTCGCAACGTTCAGTGCGCGGCCACTACCCCGGCAGGGTCAGGCTGCTCCGCGATCAATGATGCCCTGGCCGCGGAGTCCATCAGTTGCAGGAAGGGCCTGACGACGTCCAAAGGCATGGGGAATATCACCGTCGAGTTCTGCTCGGCGCCAATTTCGGCCAGCGTCTGCAGATACCGAAGCTGCATCGCGGACGGCACGCTGCCCAGGATGCGCGCGGCGTCCACGAGTTTTTGGGCTGCCTGGAACTCGGCCTCGGCATGGATGACCTTCGCGCGGCGGTCGCGTTCCGCCTCGGCCTGCTTGGCGATGGCGCGGATCATGTTTTCGGTCAGGTCCATAGTGCGAAGCTCGACGTTGGTGACCTTGATGCCCCACAGCTCGGTCTGGACGTCCACGATCGACTGCACGTCGCTGCTGAGCTTTTTTCGCTCGGACAGCATGTCATCCAGGGTGTGTTGTCCGAGCACCGCGCGCAAGGTGGTCTGCGCCAGCATCTTGGTGGCCGGCAGGAAGTCCTGCACCTTGATGATCGCACGCTCCGGTTCGACGACGTTGAAGTAGAGTACTGCGTCGACCTTCATTGACACGTTATCCAATGAGATGACGTCCTGCGTGGGTATCTCCAGAACCTGGGTGCGAAGATCCACCCGCACCATCTGCTGAATCACCGGAATCAGCAGCACCAGGCCAGGCCCCTTCACCGCCTCGAACCGGCCCAGCGTGAATACCACCGCGCGTTCATATTCCCTGAGTATCTTGATCGCGGCGCTGAACAAGGCGACGCCGATCACAATGAGAAAAAGAACGGGTACGCCCAGGCCATAAATCTGCGCCATGAGGATTTCCTTTTCGAAGCGGCAACCGGCGTGGCCGGCGAGCCGACGTCAGGCGATGTTTGATCATGGGCGCGGTATTGCGTGGCCGGCAGCCTCGGAATCTACGCACGCCCGAGGGTGAGCGAGGCCTCGTCACTTCGTTGCAACTGCCGGCGACCGTCGACACGCGCGAGAGCGCGTTACTCAGATCGCTTAGGTAATTTCCGGCCCTATCGACCTGGCGTCGATCGGAAGAAGACTTCAGTCATTCGAGAACAACCAGCCGGTTCGGAGCGTAGCCCCGTCATCGAACCGGACGAAATCCTCTCGGTCCTCTTGCAGTCAGGTTACCGATTCAATGCGAGCGTTCGTCTATAAAGGTGTGAACCTGAGAGGGCTTGAGGAACGGCCCAAACCGGAAATAACCGCGGCGACGGACGCGATCGTGCGGATCACCAAGACCACGATTTGCGGCACCGACCTGCATATCCTGAAGGGTGATGTGCCAACCTGTGCGGTTGGCCGCATCCTGGGTCATGAAGGCGTCGGCATCGTGGCTGCGGTTGGTACGGCCGTGACGAACTTCAAGGTCGGCGACCACGTCCTGATCTCCTGCGTCACCGCCTGCGGAGCCTGCGCCTATTGCCGCAAGCAGATGTATTCGCATTGCACGACGGGCGGCTGGATCCTCGGCAATACAATCGACGGGACCCAGGCGGACTTCGTGCGCATCCCGCACGCCAACAACTGTCTGTATCCGATCCCGGCCGGCGCTGACGAGGAGGCGCTGGTGATGCTGAGCGACATCCTTCCCACCGGCTTCGAATGCGGGGTTTTGAACGGCCAGGTGCGCCCGGGCGACACGGTCGCCATCGTCGGATCGGGCCCCATCGGCCTCGCGGCT
>JANXTX010000229.1 GCA_025352165.1 Caulobacteraceae bacterium
CCCGCCTTCGCCACGCCGCCCTGGCGTCACCAAGCGAGGCGGGGGCGGGACGCCCCCGGTCCAAGACACGGTCCCCCCTGTACCCATGACCACGCGGTTTGTGATTATCTGACCGTCTCGGGCCAGCTGATCGAGAGTAGCCAATCGCCCCCTGCGACCTGATCGCCTGGGGGGGACATGCACCTCGATCGGTTGGCCGCGTAGCACGTCCAGTGGGGAGTCGCGCCTTGGCCTGTTGGCCTTGAGCGCCAGTACAGGGAAAGACGAAGCGACGCGGCGGCTCGAACCATGGAGGAAGCAGACTCAACTCAAGGAGGTTATCATGGAACAGGAGCCGACGGTGTTTGTCGGTATCGACTGGGCGAGTGAAGAACATCAAGTCTGTGTCATTGGGCCCCATGCCCCCATACAGCGTGCGTTCGCGCACGACGCGGCGGGCCTGGGCGCGATGGCGTCGTGGATCGTCAGCCACGCCGCAAGCCCCGGGCAGATTGCGGTGGCGATCGAGACGCCGACAGGACCCGTGGTCGAGATATTGATGGACTACGGTGTCGCCGTCTTCTCGATCAATCCCAAGCAGCTTGATCGGTTCCGTGATCGGCTCTCGCCGGCCGGCGCCAAGGACGACCGCCGCGACGCCTTGGTGCTGGGCGTGTCGCTGCGCACGGACCGCCATTGCTTTCGCCAATTGCAGCCTCTCGATCCTATCATAGTCGAGCTGCGGGAATGGTCGCGGATGGATGGCGAGTTGAAGGAAGAGCGCAACCGGCTGACCAACCGTGTCCGCCAACAGCTGTGGCGCTTCTATCCACAAGCCCTTGAACTGAATGACGATATGGGCGCCGACTGGGTCCTGGACCTGTTGGCGCTTGCGCCGACGCCAGGCGCGGCCCGGCGACTGACGGAAAAGAAAGTCGCCAAGGTCCTGACCGCCCGCCGGATCCGCCGACTCACGCCGTCCGATGTTCTTGGCCTGCTTCAGGTCCCGGCGTTGACCGTCGCCGATGGAACCGAACAGGCGGCCACCGCTCATATCGCGGCCGTCACCGAGCGTCTGAGGCTGGTCAACCGCCAACTCAAGGAAGTCGAGCGCAGCCTCGATCGGCTGATCGAAAGTCTGTCGGGCGAGACCACCGATCCTGGAGAGCCCAAGGGGCAGTTGTGCGAGCAGCGCGACGCGGTGATCCTGCGCTCTTTCCCGGGAGTTGGAAGGACCGTCCTAGCCACACTGCTCGCGGAGGCCCACCAGGCGCTCCTCGCCAGAGACTATCACGCCCTGCGGACCTTGTGCGGAGCCGCGCCCGTGACCAAGCGAAGCGGCAAATCCATCCGGGTCGAGCGGCGACAAGCCTGCTCTCACAGGTTGCGCGAAGCCCTCTATCATTGGGCCAGGGTCGCCACCCAACACGACCCCGTCAGCAAAGCCCGGTACGCCGCTCTCAGAGCTCGCGGGCACACGCACGGCAGAGCCTTGCGCGGCGTCGGTGATCGTATTCTCGCCGTCGCATGCGCAATGCTAAAGACCCAGACCACCTTCGTGCCGAGGCAGCCCAAAATCGCGGGCACACAGCCGCAAATTAGTCCTTGCTAAAGGGTGGGGAGTCCCCCCTCAAGGCGGATTGTTCTTCTGCAGGAACGCCACCGTCGCCTCCAGCATCTGCAGCCGTGTGTCGCCGATCAGCAGGTGGTGGTCCTCGTGTTTCAGCCTGACCAGCTCAACTGGCTTGCCGGCCTTCCGCAGGGCGTCGAACATGATCTGGCTCTGCTCAAAGGGGACCCTGGTGTCGTCGGCGCCGTGGATCAGCAGGACGGGTATCTTGATCTGGTCGACGTGTTCGATCGGGGATACCTGCGCCAGCCTGGCATCGCTCAGACTCGTCACCCCCAGGTAGCGCAGCCAAAAGCGTCTGGTCTCCTGATCGCCGCCTTCGCTGTCCCAGCTGACGAAGCGTCGCAGGTCGGAGATGCCCGCCACCGACACGGCGCAACGATAGACACCTGTGTCGATGCTGGCGCCGGCCAATGCAGCGTAGCCGCCGTAACTGCCTCCAACGATGCAAACCCGTTTGGGGTCGATGGTTCCCTGCGCCGCCAGATAGCGAACACCATCCGACAGGTCGGTCTGCATCTTGCGCCCGAACTGTCCGAACCCGGCCGCGAGGAACTCCCAGCCCAGTCCCCATGATCCTCGATAGTTGACCTGCAGCACCGCATAGCCTCGCGACGCCATCGCCTGCGCCCACCAGTCGAAGCCGGGCTCGTCGCGGGCCGCCGGACCGCCGTGCGGAAACACCACCAGCGGAAGATTCTTTGGATCGACGCCCTTCGGCGTTGTCAGATAGCCGGTCAGCGTCAGGCCATCGGCCGCCTTGAAAGTGACCCGGGTCGTTGGCGCCAGGTCCTTGAGGACCCCGTCATAGGGCCCGGCCAGCCAGTCGCTCGATCCCTTGCCGATGTCCACCAGCGCATAGCTTGGCCCGTCGGTCGGAGAGTCGACGTGGACAAGGAATTTCTTCCGGTCATCCGAAAGCGAGGCCAGGGTAACGCGGGCGCCCGGATAGGCGCTGACCACCGCATTCCAGTACCTCTGCAGATGCGGATCGTAGAACTGATAGTGGTCCTGGTCGTCGACCAGCGTGTGCACGCCGATCAGGGCGCCGGTCGACTGATCCAGGACGGGATCATGGTCCTGGTCGGCGGCAAAAGGCTCGCCCCAATCGGTGGCGCCGGGGGCGATTTCCCGAAAAACCTGCATCGTCGACCCATCCTTTTGTTCCTCGCTAGCGGCGATCAGGACGGACTTCCCGTCTCGGCCAAGACTGACGATGGACGGATGTTCGATGGCTGCTTCGATGACCTTGGATGCTTTCCACGCGCCGTTCGAAACCGTCAGCGTCCATCTCTTCGCCTCGCTGTCGAAGTTTTCTTCAACGAACGGCTTGCCCTCGGCGTCTACCAGCCAATCGTAAGTGTGTTGGCGCCCCTGTCTGATCAGGTTCGGAAGTCCGCTGTTCAGATCGTACTCAAAGACGCTGTTGCGTCCTTGATGGTCAGCGAAACTCCAGCCTTCCAGGTACGCTTTCGGCTTTCCATTGACCGTCCGGATCATTGGCTCGCGCAAGATCACATTCATCGTGTCCGGCACGGCTATTACTGGCTTGGCCTTGCCGGTGCGGATGTCGGCGTCCAGCGGCAGCCACCATTCGTGTTCCCAGCCCATGAGGCCCTCAACAAATGTCGTCGTGGATATCGTGACGATCAAATGGTTGGGGCCGGCCCACTGGATCGAATGGACCCGGGTATTTCCAGCCAGCAGGACATGGACAGTCTTAAGGTCGGAAGTCTGTTCGATGACAATGTTGCGCTTCTCGCCATCGGTGACGATCAAGGCCAGGTGAGTTCCATCCGGCGAAATCGTCGCCTGTTCGACCGCGGGCAGCTTGCCGTAAGCCTCCAGCGGCGCCGCCCGCACGCCCCCCACCAGAACCACCGCCAGGCAAAACGCGGCAACAAAGATCGCTCTGAACATTTCGCCCCTCCCGTACCCAGGTGCTGAAGCTACATCCGTCCCGGCAAGCTGAAAACATCCTTAATTCACTTCTCCCGACTGGGAGAAGAAGGGGCCCGCGCCTCTTGGCGTGGGAAGATGAGGGTCTTTTTTGCAACGCTACAAACCCTCACCCTCCCAATCGCTCCCACCTGCGCGAAGCAAGGGCTTCGCTTCGGCGGGCAAGCCGCGATCGGGCCCCTCCCTCTCCCAAATGGGCGAGGTGGTCCGTGGATATCCTTCGAAATCTGTGAAGGCAGCAGCCACGTTGGGAATAGGGGAAGATCACCAATCCTTTGCGCCTATGGGCGAGCCCCCCCCGGTCCAGGACCCAGTCCCGCTGGCTTCAAGGCGGGTTGTTCTTTTGCAGGAACGCCATCGTCGCCTGCAGCATCTGCAGCCGGGTGTCGCCGACCAGCAGGTGGTGGTCCTCGTGTTTCAGCTTGACCAGTTCGACCGTCTTGCCGGCCTTCTGCAGGGCGTCGAACATGACCTGGCTCTGCTCATACGGGACCACGGTGTCGTCGGTTCCGTGGATCAGCAGAACGGGGATCTTGATCTGGTCGACGTGTTCGATCGGGGATATCTGGGCCAGCCTAGCATCGCTCAGCGTGGTCACGCCCAGATAGCGCAGCCAGTAGCGTCGGCTCGACACATCGGTATCACGGCTGTCCCAGTTGACGAACCGACGAAGGTCGGAGAGGCCCGCCACCGACACAGCGCAACGATAGACACCGGTATCGATGCTGGCCCCGGCTAACGCGGCATAGCCGCCATAGCTGGCGCCGACGATGCACACGCGCTTGGGATCGATGGTTCCCTGTGAGGCGAGATAGCGGACTCCGTCCGACAGGTCGGTCTGCATCTTGCGCCCGAACTGCCCGAACCCGGCTGCGAGGAACTCCCAGCCGAATCCCCATGATCCTCGATAATTCACTTTGAGGGCCGCATAGCCGCGCGACGCCATCGCCTGCGCCCACCAGTCGAAACCGGGGTCGTCGCGGGACGCCGGGCCGCCGTGCGGGAATACAACCAACGGCAAATTCTTCGCATCGACACCCTTCGGCGTGGTCAGGTAGCCGGTCAGAGTGAGTCCGTCTGCGGCCTTGAAAGTGACCCGGGTCGTTGGCGCGAGGTCCTTGACGACACCGTCATAGGGGCCGGCCAGCCAGTCGCTCGAACCCTTGCCGATGTCCACCAGCGCATAGCTCGGCCCGTCTGTCGGAGAGTCGACATAGACAAGGAATTTCTTCCGGTCGTCCGAAAGCGAGGTCAGGGTCACGCGGGCGCCCGGATAGGCCTTGACGACCGCATTCCAGTATTTCTGCAGTTGTGGATCGTAGAACTGATAGTGGTCCCGGTCGTCGACCAGCGTGTGCACCCCGATCAGGGCGTCGGTCGACGGATCCAGGACCGCATCATGGTCCTGGTCGGCGGCGAAGGGCTCGCCCCAATCCGTGGCGCCGGGAGCGATTTCCCGAAACACCTGCATCGTCGATCCGTCCTTTTCGTCCACGCTATCGGCGATCAGCACCGATTTCCCGTCACGCCCGAGTCCAATGATGTCTGGGTGTTCGATCGTCGCTTCGCTGACCTTGGACGCCTTCCACGCGCCATCCGAAACCGTCAGCGACCACCTCTTCGCGTCACCGTCGTAACCAGTCTCTACAAACGGCTTGCCTTCGGCGTTGACCAGCCAATCATAAGTGCTGCGGTGGCCCTGTTTCACTATGCTCGAAATGCCGCTGTTCAGGTCATACTCGAACACGGTGTTGCGCCCTGTGTTGTCGACGAAACTCACGCCTTGCAGGTACGCCTTCGGCCTCCCATTGACCGTCCGGATCATGGGCGTGTCGAGGACCACGTTCATACAGTCCTGCACGTGTATTACCGGCCGGGCCTTGCCATTGCTGATGTCCACGTCCATCGGCACCCACCATTCCCGCTCCCAACCCTCTAGTTCCGGTACGAGCGTTGTCGTCGATATCGTGACGATTACATGGTTGGGCCCGGCCCATTTGATCGACCGGACACGGGTATCGCCCGCCTTGAGAAAGTCGATGGTCTTCAGGTCGGAAGTCTGCTGGATGATAATGTTGCGCTTTTCGCCATCGGTGACGATGAAGGCCAGGTGCGCGCCGTCCGGCGAAATCGCGGCCCGTTCGATCGTTGGCAGCTTGCCGTAAGCTTCGAGCGGCGGCGGGTCCGCTTGCGCGGCAAATGCACAGGCCAGGCAGATGCCGGCAGCTGATATTGATCTGAACATTTCGTCCCCTCCCAGAGCCCAGACACGAACGGTAGCATGTGTCTAAACCAGGACAAGGGGGCTAAGCGCTGAACCAGCCGGCCTCCCGAAGCGCCTTGACATAGGCGCGGCTGACCGGGGCCTCGGCGCCGTCGACCAGAGTCAGGGTGGCCCGGCCATCGCCTCTCTCGACCCCGGTCACCGCGGCTCGCGCCACCCACCACGAGCGGTGGGTGCGGGCGCCCTCGAGCCCTTCCAGTTCGACCACCGCGTCGGACAGCCGCATCAGGATCAGCTCGCGGCCCCTGGACGTATGCAGGCGCAGGTAGTGGTCCTGAGCCTCGACGGCCCAGAGATCGGCGCCACGGAGGCTTGCCGGCAACCGGGCGAGAAACTTGGACGGCTCGGCTCCAGCCGCGGCAGCATGGGTTTCCACGGGGTGCTGGCGACGCACCAGAGAGGCGAGCGCGGTCATCCCGCTGGTGGTGACGATTACGCCGGGCAGGACGTCCTCGACGATCTCAAGGCTCAGGGGGCGATGGCGGAGGAGTGCGTTGGTGATGGCCACGGCGGGCGTCATCGCCAGCATGATGCAGCCTGCTATGGAACTCCACACCAGCCAGGGCCGCTGCTCGAACCAACGGTCGGGAAACAGCCGCGCGGCCAGGTTTCCGGTCACGGCGCCCAGAGTGCAGAGGCCGAACCAGTAGGCGGCGCGCGGTACGATCGTCAGACCGGTCGAGCCGAAGCCGCCCGAGATGGCGAGGATCACAGCCACGACAGTAGTCATGGCCAGCAGTCGCGCCCAGGCTGCCAAAGTCGCGTTCATCCGGTGCCACCCTCCGCCGTCACATGACCCGTCCGATTGTGTAGGCGCACCAGGGTTTATGGCCAAGGCAATCGGGCGAAGTCATTTTTTACCACCAAGGACACGAAGCAAAGAACCAGGAAAATTAGAATGCGCTTCGCGCGAAGCGCCAAACCTAACCTTCGTGTCCTTACTCTTCCTTCGTGGTTCAATTTTTCCTTCGTTCGCCGTCGGCTTCCGACTCGGTCGTCGTTCACCCGATTGCCCGGGGTCCATAGCGGAACCCCTTGCATCGCGCCGCCCTTTGGTCATTCTCGCGGCATCGATTCCCACCCCGAGGTTCGCGACGCTTCGTCATGGATGACTTCGTGTTCCACGACCCGACGGGTCGACGTGCGCGGCGCGCCAATTTTGGCGTGGGGCTGCTGATATCGCTTGCCGCGCTGGTAGTGGCGGGATTTTTCGCGACGCTGGCTTTCGCGCCCCGCCTCCCTATCCTCACCCTGAGTGACCCACGCGTCTATCAGGCGTTGCACGACCACAATGCCCATCGGCTGCGACGGCCGGCGGAATGGCGCCGCGTTCCCCGTCCTAGCAAGGCTGTTACAGGCGGTCCGGCAAGGCCGCTGTCGATTGGCTTCTATGTAAGCTGGGACGAGACGTCCCGCACTTCACTGCGTCGCCACGTCAACCAGCTCGACGTTGTCGCTCCGCAGTGGCTGCTCCTCGATGGATCCCTGGGCCGGGTGGCGGTGACCTCGGACCCGCAGGCGGAAGCGATCATCGCCGGCGCCAAGACGCCTCCATCGATTGTCCCGATGGTCCACAACGGCCATAACGGCATTTCTGACGGACCGCTCGCCAGCGCTCTGCTGGTCTACCCTGCGGCGCGGCATGCGCTGGTGTCCAACCTGGTGGTGCTTGCCAGGCAGCACGGCTATGCGGGCTATATATTCGACCTGGAAAACCTGTCTCCGCAGGCCCTGGCCCAATATCCGGCCCTTCTTGCAGAGGCGCGGGCGGCGCTGAAGCCTCTCGGACGTGAAGTCTGGGTCACCGTTCCGTTCGGCGACAATGACTACAAGCTGAGGCGTTTCCAGAGCGTCGCCGACACGGTGATGCTGATGGCGTTCGACCAGCACTGGGGGACCAGTGATGCCGGGCCGGTTGTTGCCCAGGACTGGTATGAGACGACCATGGCCCAGGATATGGCCCAGCTGGATCCCTCGAGAACAGTGATCATCCTGGGCGCCTACGGCTATGACTGGACCCAAAAAGACGACAAGGGTCCGGGCCGGGCCGAAAGCGTCGAGTTCTACGACGCAACCCAGCTGGCGCACGACGCCGGGGCGGATGTCAGTCTGGACGACGATGCGCTCAATCCGCACTTCGGTTACGTGGATGACGACGGTCGCACCCACGTCGTGTGGTTCCTGGACGCCGCCACCGTCTATAACCAGTTCAAGGCGTCGACCGCGTACCGGCCGATGGGCTACGCGCTCTGGCGCATGGGGGCCGAGGACCCGGCGATCTGGCAGTATTTCAAGCAGCCCTACAACTCGGCGAAGCCGGTTGGCCTTGAACCGATTGAGCCCAGCGTGGGTGTCGACTTCGATGGAACCGGCGAAATTCTACACGTCGACACCGCCCCCAAGGGTGGTCGCCGGACGATCGAGATCGACCCTGACACCGGCCTGATTTCTGGGGAAGACTATCAGGTTATGCCGACCCAGTACGTGATCGACCGCTATGGCGCGCATCCAGGTTGGGTGGCCCTGACCTTCGATGACGGGCCGGACGGGCGGTGGACGCCGAAGATCCTCGATATCCTCAAGGCCAAGCACGCCACGGCGACCTTCTTCGTGATCGGCCAGAACATGCAGAACAGCCCGGGCATCGTCCAGCGCGAGATTCGCGAGGGCAACATGGTCGGCAACCATACCTGGACCCACCCCAATATCGCCGGCACGACGCTGGCGCAGACCGATCTTGAGATCAACACGACGCAGCGCCTGTTCGAGGTGCTCACCGGGAAGTCCATGCGCTTCTTCAGGCCGCCGTATTTTGGCGATGCCGAGCCATCGACGCCGGGCGAAGTCGAGCCCCTGCGCGTTGCCCAGGGGCTGGGCTATTTGATCGCCGGTCTGCGTATCGATCCGGACGACTGGAAGAAACCGCCTCCCGAGGAAATCATCCAGCATACGCTCGCACGGCTCGAGGATACCGGGCCTACTGGCGGACAAGTCGTGTTGTTGCACGATGCGGGTGGTGATCGCACGCATACGGTTGAGGCGCTGCCCGGCCTGATCGATGCCTTGCGGGATCACGGCTACAAACTGATGACCATCGACCAGCTGGCTGGAATGAACCGGTCGGATGCGTTGCCGCCTACCTCCCGCAGTTCGGTGGAGCTGCTGCTGGACAGGCTCGGTTTCGGCTTCTTCCGATATCTTTATATGTCGATGCGGGCGCTGTTCATCGTCGCCATTGCCCTTGGGTTGGCGCGGCTGGCGTTCATGGCGATATTTTCGCTCTGGCACAGAATTCGTGAGCCGGGCCGTGAGCCGGCGATGCTCGATCCCGAAACGGGCCCGCTGATAAGCGTCCTGATCCCCTGTTTCAACGAGAGCAAGGTGATCGCTTCGTCGATCGAGCGCATTCTCAATTCGAACTGGCCGAGACTTGAAGTCATCGTTCTCGACGACGGCTCGACGGACGGCACCGCGGCGATCGTGCGGGAGTTCTACGGCAAGGAACCCAGGGTCAACCTGCTGTCATTCCCCAATGGCGGCAAGGCGCGGGCGCTCAATCGCGGCCTCGTCGAGGCAAAGGGCGACGTCATCATCGCCCTGGACGCGGACACCCTGTTTCCGCCGGATACGCTTCCAAGGCTCGCGCGCTGGTTTGTCGACCCGCGCGTGGGGGCCGTCGCCGGCAACGCCATCGTTGGCAACCGCCTCAACCTGATAACGCGCTGGCAGGCCCTGGAATATGTCACAGCGCAAAATCTTGAGCGGCGGGCCCTGGCTGCCCTTGGCGCAGTGACCGTTGTCCCCGGCGCGGTCGGGGCATGGCGCCGCGAAGCGCTCCTCCAGCTTGGCGGCTATCCGGCCGATACCCTCGCCGAGGACCAAGATCTCACGCTGGCGTTCCAGCGCGCCGGCTGGCGGGTCGAGTTCGATTCATCGGCGCGCGCCTACACCGAAGCGCCCGATACGGTGCGGGGCCTCCTCAACCAGCGCTTCCGCTGGTCGTTCGGCACGCTGCAGTGCCTGTGGAAGCACCGCGCCGGCCTGTTCAACCTCAAGCAGCCGGTGCTCGGCTTCATCGCCCTGCCGCAGATATGGCTGTTCCAGATCTTTCTGACCGTGGCGGCGCCGCTGGTGGATCTTGCGATCGTTTCATCGCTGATCTGGGCGATCTACAGCCGCGCCTTCCACCCGGTTGAATGGTCGCCGGATGACCTCTTCCGTTCGATTTTCTACTGGGCGGCGTTCATCTTCCTCGACCTGTCGGCCGGCGCGCTGGGAATGGCGCTGGAGCGCAAGGCCCCCTGGGAAGACCTCGTCTGGCTGCCGATCCAGCGGTTCGGCTACCGTCAGCTGATGTACTTCGTTGTCCTCAAGTCGGTGGTCTCGGCGATCCGCGGCTACCGGGTCGGCTGGGGCAAGCTTGAGCGCCGTGCAACCGCGGTGGTCGGCAAGGGCGCCTGAGGGGCGGTCTCGGTCAGTATCTCAACGGGCGCGGGCGCGATACCAGTCGACCCCCTCGGCATCACGTTCCCTAACGATGCTTCCTCTTGCGAGAAGGCAGTTCAGGTGCGCCAGCGCCTCGCCGGTCGCCATGCCCAGCAGTTCCGGGCTGATGGTCCGCTTGAACAGGACGCTGAACACATCGATGACGCGCCTGGGCGTTTGCAGCAGGTTGGCGAGTCGGCGCAGGGAGCGCTCGTGGCCGGCGATCAGATGATCCAGCCGCGTGTGAAGGCCGTGAAAAGGATCGTTGTGCGCTGGCAGCACCAGAACATCATCCGGCACCTGCGTCTTGATTCGCGCCAGGGATGTCAGCCAGTCATCCAGCGGATCGCCATCGGGCTCGGTCGGGAACACCGATACATTTGACGAGATTCGCGGAAGCACCTGGTCGCCGGAGATCAGCAGCTTGAGATCGGGACAATACAGACAGGCATGTTCCGGAGAGTGACCGTTGCCGACCACCACGCGCCACATGTATTCGCCGATGCGGAACTCCTCGCCATGGCTCAGGCGCCGGAAACTGTCCGGCAGGGCATA
>JANXTX010000296.1 GCA_025352165.1 Caulobacteraceae bacterium
TGCCGCTGATCGGACCGATTCTGATGGGTGTGCGAAAGGACCAACCGACGCTGGATGACCGATTGACCCGCCTGGAATCCGTCCGGCGGATGATCGGCGCCATGATCGGCGATGTGCTGGACGAGACCCGGCTTCGCGCCGCAAACTCAAGGGTTGCGTCGGCCGCTGACGTGCGTGCGCTCGGATCGGCGCTGGTCGCCTTCTCTCCGGGGATGAGCGAAGATCTTGCCCGGTTGCGCACATTTCTGTTTGATCGGATGTATCGCCACTGGCGCGTCAACCGTACGCGCAGCCAGGCCCGCCGACTGATCGGCGGCATGTTCGATCTTTTCCTGGCGGAGCCGGACGTGCTCCCCGCAGAGTGGTACGAGCGGCTCCGCGATTTCGATGAACCAGGGCGCGCGAGGGTCGTCTGCGACTATACCGCGGGGATGACCGACCGGTACGCGATCGAGGAACACCGGCGCCTGTTCCACCTCGACCCCTGGGGATGAAATAAGCCGCCGAAAAATCATCTTCGGTACTGGCATGCGTTCACGTTCGATAAACTATTCCCCGGTGATTCGTTTTGCCCTCGATCGGGCGGGCGATCTTCACCTTGGGAGTTTCCATGAGCGACCACAGCCGCGGCCCATACACACCGGGTTCCGAGCCGCCACTGGCGTTCGATGACCGTCGACCGCGTCGCGGTGGCGGCGGGCCGGCGCCGGTAACACTGATCATCAGCCTTCTGCTGCTCGCAGGCGTGGGGGGCGGCGTATTCCTGATGTATCGTGGCGGCGCGCGTGCGCCTGGCGGTGCGCCGGCGCCTGTCGGTGCGCCAATTCAGGACGTAAAGATAGCCGCGCCGCCGGAGGCGCCGGCGCCTGATCCCGCCGCCGGGCTGTCGATCTATAAGGATAATCCAGGCGCGGGCGCGGCTCAGCCGGCCTTCGTGCCCCCGCCGGAGCAACCAACGCCCCGGCCGGTTGCGGGTCAGCCCGCCGCGCCCACGGCTACTCCGTCCGTCGCGGCGCCTTCGGCTGCTCAGACGCCAACTGCGGCCGCGTCGCTGCAAAAGCCGCCGGCCGCCGTGGAGAAGGCATCCGCCAATGCGCCGACGATCGACCGGATTCTCGCTGACAATTCCGACGTGAAATCGCCGGTAAAGCCACTTGTGAAGCCCGCGGCCAAGCCTCAGGCGGTTGTCGAGGCGAAGCCGGTCGCCAAACCGGCTACGACCGCGGACGCGAAGGTGGACTCGGGCCCCGCGATTATCCAGATCGGCGCCTTTTCATCGAAGGCGCTGGCTGACGCAGGCTGGAACGCGGCGGCTGGCGCGGCGCCGGGTGGCATGGCGGGCAAGGGCAAGCGGGTCGTACCGGTCACCAAGGCCGACGGTACGACGCTCTATCGGACGTCGATCACCGGTTTCTCGTCGCACGCCGAGGCTGTGGCCCTTTGCGCCAAACTTAAAGCCGCGGGTGAAAGCTGCTTTGTAAGATGATTGCCGCATGCATCTTCGGTTGCAGCGGGCCTCACCTCACACCAGAGGAGGCTGCGTTTTTCCGCGAGGTGCAGCCGTGGGGCTTCATTCTGTTCGGCCGAAATATTGAGAACCAGCAGCAGGTCCGCGCCCTCGTGGCGGATCTGCGGGCGTCGGTTGGCCGGCCAGATGCGCCGATCCTGATCGATCAGGAGGGCGGCAGGGTTCAGCGTCTGCGTCCACCTCACTGGCGCCGGTATCCGCCCGCCCGCGCTTACGCCGGCCAGGACCCGGAACTGGCCTGGCTGGGCGGCCGGCTGATAGCTGATGACCTTGCCGGGCTTGGGATCAATGTCGACTGCGCACCCGTGCTCGACGTGCCGGCGCCGGGCGCTCACGACATCATCGGCGACCGCGCCTACGGGGATGATCCGGTGCGGGTGGCGCGCCTGGCGCGCGCGTTCGCCGACGGATTGATCGCCGGCGGCGTGGTCCCGATCGTCAAGCACACGCCTGGCCATGGCCGGGCGGGCGCCGACAGTCATCTTGATCTGCCGGTGGTGGGCGAGGCCCGGACAAAGCTCGAAGCCGTCGATTTCCAGCCATTCATGGCGCTCGCCGACCTGCCGATGGCGATGACCGCTCACGTCGTCTACACCGCGATAGATCCCCTTCGGCCCGCCACGACGTCCCCAGTGGTCATCGGGGAGATCATCCGGGGCGTGATTTGCTTCGATGGCCTGCTGATCAGCGACGACCTGTCGATGAAGGCGCTGTCGGGAGACTTCACCAGCCGCGCGCGCGACGCCCTCTCCGCGGGGTGCGATGTCGTGCTCCATTGCAACGGCGACATGGACGAGATGAAGGCCGTGGCCGCCGGAGTGCGACCGCTTGAGGGCCTGGCCCACCGACGCGCCCAGGCCGCGCTGGCGAGCGTGAGCGCGCCGCCTCAGCCGTTTGACGCCGATGCCGCCGCTCGTCGCTTCGACGCCGCCTTTTCGCATTGGGTGAACACATGAGCGAAGCGCGCGCCTTTGAGTTCAACTTCGATGTCGCCATCGGCGCGGCGCAGGACGGCGAGGCCCTGATCGTCGACCTCGACGGCTACGAAGGCCCCCTGCACGTGCTGCTGAATCTCGCGCGGGCGCAGAAGGTCGACCTCCTCAAGTTGTCTGTCACCCGTCTGGCCGATCAGTATCTGGCGTTTGTGCGCGAAGCGCGCCGTCGCCGTTTTGTCCTCGCGGCGGACTATCTGGTGATGGCGGCCTGGCTGGCCTACCTGAAATCGCGTCTGCTGCTGCCCAAGCCACGCCCCATCGACGGCGACGAGCTTCCGGCCGAGGAGGTGGCGCAGAGACTGGCATTCCGGCTGGCCAAGCTGGAAGCCATGCGCCGCGCGATCGCCGGATTGAATAGCCGTGACGTCCTGCGGCGCGACGTCTTCACGAGAGGCGATCCGCAGGCTGTCCGCATCGTCTCAAATCATCGACTGGAAGGCGATCTCTATGGCTTGATGACCGCCTACATCGAGCAGCGGAAGCGGGTGCGAAGCGATCACTATCGGCCCCCGCCGCAGCAGGCCTATCGTCTCGACGACGCCCGCGAGCGGTTGCGCGGCCTGCTGCCCGAGCTTGACCGCTGGACGCCGCTGTCGGGCGTGGCGCCCGCTACAAAGGACAAAGGTCCGACCCGCGCCTCCTATGTGGCGTCGACACTTTCCGCCAGCCTGGAACTTGTCCGCGAGGGCAACCTGGAAGCGCGTCAGCTCGACCACTTCCAGGAGGTGTATCTGCGCGCGCGCAAGGCCGCCGCGTGAGCGATATTGCCGCCACCGAGCGCATGGTCGAGGCCCTGCTGTTCGCCGCGGGCGAGCCTCTCAGCGTCGCTGACCTGGCCGCTCGCCTGTCACCGGAAGCAGATGTCGAGGCGGCTCTCGAAGCGCTGAGGCTGCGCTATGCTGGCAGGGGAGTCGAACTTGCGCGGGTCGCCGGCCGCTGGCGGTTCCAGACCGCGTCCGATCTTGCGTTCCTGATGACACTGGAACGCGAAGAGCCGCGGCGGCTTTCGCGCGCGGCCCAGGAAACCCTGGCGATCATCGCCTACCACCAGCCAGTGACCCGCGCTGATATCGAAGCGGTGCGCGGCGTGCAGGCCAGCCGCGGAACGCTCGACGTTTTGCTGGAGCAGGGGTTGGTGCGCATGCGTGGCCGACGTCGCACGCCGGGCCGGCCGGTCACCTATGGGACGACCGACGCCTTCCTGGAGCACTATGGGCTTGCGAGCCTCGCCGATCTGCCCGGTATCACGGAGATGAAAGCCGCCGGCCTGCTCAGCCTGGACCTGCCGGCGGATTTTCATGTCCCCGATCCGACCCAGGCGGTGATCGACGAGGACCCGCTCGACGACGGCGAGGCGCCCGAATTCCATCAGGATTTTTTAGATGGCGCAGACATAGGCTAGGCTTTCGTGGTGAAAGCCGCGCGAAGAGCCTATATCGATGGCGATCGCGTGCGTTGATGACGCGACAGGAGATTGGTTGATGGGCTCGTTATCGCCGATACATTGGATAATCCTGGCCGGTGTGCTGCTGCTGCTGTTCGGCGGCGGCGGGAAACTGTCCGGCCTGATGGGCGATGCCGCCAAGGGCATTCGCGCTTTTCGTGATGGACTGAAGGGCGAGGAGAACCCGCCGCCGGCCGCGACGCCAGTGCCGCCATTGCCCAGGACTGAGTCCGAAAAAGACCCGATCGCCCGCTGATAGACGTCAAGCGGAATTCGCACGGGCATGTTTCCTGAAGGCAGGATTGTCGAATTCCTGATCGTGGGCGTGGTCGCCCTGATCGTCGTGGGGCCAAAGGATCTGCCGATCCTGATGCGTAAGGTCGGCCAGTTCATGGCCCGGATGCGCGCGATGGCGGCAGAATTCCGCGCCAGCTTCGACGAACTGGCGAGGCAGTCTGAGCTTGATGAACTACGGCGAGAAGTCGACGCCTTGCGGGCGGGCGCGCCATCCATGACCGCGCTGCCCGGGGCCGCCGATGTGCAGAAGGTCTTCGACGACATCCACAGCGGTCTTCGCGGCAATGATACGCAATCCCACCCACCAATGGACTATCAGTATCCGGCTCGCAGCACCCCCGCCGACGCGGCAACCCCGCCGATGATGCCTCTGAATGTCGAAACGTCGCCTCTGGAATCGGCCGATCCGACTATCGCCAAGGTCGCCTCTTGAGCGTGTCTGACGACGAGAGCGAGATCGAGGACTCGCGCGCGCCATTGATGGACCATCTGGTGGAGTTGCGCCGCCGGTTGATCATATGCGCCGTCGCCCTGGCGGTCGGCTTTGCCCTCTGCTTCACCTTCTCGCGCGAAATCTACCTGATCCTGCTTCACCCTTTCGAGGTCGGCGCCGGGCTTATGGCCGCGCAGAAGGAGCAGGGGGTTGGCCATGGCCCGTTCGATCTGCTGCTGATCCTGTTTGGCCTGCGACCGGCGCCGCATAACATCGAGCAGCTGAAGCTTGTGTTCACCGCACCTCTGGAATTTTTCTTCACCAAGACCAAGCTAGCTGCGTTCGGCGCGGTCGTGGTGACATTTCCCGTGCTCGCCTGGCAGCTTTATCGATTTGTCGCGCCCGGGCTCTATCGCCGTGAGCGATATGCCTTTCTGCCCTTCCTGATCGCCTCGCCCTTGCTGTTCGGCCTGGGCGCGGCGCTGGTCTATTTCGTCATGCTGCCGTTCGTGCTGTGGTTTTCGCTCAACCAGCAGATCGTCGACGCCGGAAATGTCTCTGTGCAGTTACTGCCCAAGGTGTCCGACTATCTGTCACTGGTGACCACCCTCCTGCTCGCCTTCGGCCTGTGCTTCCAGTTGCCGGTGATCCTGGCGCTGCTGGGTATGGCCGGCATTGTCAACGCCAAAATGCTGCGCTCGGGACGACGCTTCGCCATCGTCGGCGTGTTCGCCGCCGCCGCCGTTCTGACTCCGCCCGACCCGATCAGCATGCTCTCCCTCGCCCTGCCGATCTGCCTCCTCTACGAGGTTTCGATCTGGTGCGTGGTTCTCATTGAACTTCGGCGAAGGCGCGAGGATGTGGGGGCCTGAAATGGGGCCACCTCCTCTTCCCTCTACCGCCATAGCCGGGCTCTAGTCCCGGCTATCTATCGTCCCGCTCGCTCGCCCGTGACGGTCTCAGTATGGTCGAACAAGGGGTGGCCGAGACAAGGGCCCGGCTATAGTGGTGGGATTAGAGTAGGGTCATATCAGTGGCATCATTGGCGAGAGTTCCAATTCGTCAGTCGGGGAAAACCAATAAATCGGAAAACCGGGACATGATATAATTGCACGGGGGCAGGAGCGGTTTTCAAGGTTCCATGCCCCGTCAGGCGCGCATCGTCGCTCCGGAAATCGGAAATCGAAAATCGGGACACGATATAAATACCCCTGAAATGACCGGTCGGCCCGCAGGCGACGCCGCTGTCGGGGAGCGCGCCCTTGGGCGGATCGTCACGACGCGCGGGCGCGGCCGCCCGGACAAGCTCGCCGATGCGCCGCCGATGGATTTGTTTGGTTGAAATATATCATGTCCCCCCCCTTTTTTCCCAATCGTTCTTTGGCGATTGGTTCGTGTCCCCGGCAACGACCTTTTCCGTCAGGGACACGAACCAAATGCGAAGGGGCATTTGGATCATGTCCCCAGGATTGCGGTGACAGGGCGCCAATCTGCCATATTGGCGCCTGCCCGCGACCGCCTGCGCAAAACCCTTTTCCACCCGCCATGCCGCCGCGCGCCCCAGGGCAATCGCATATCAAAACTGAGCGATGAGGTTGGCGAGAAAATTGTTGTTCCACCCAGCGCGTTTGATTTTCCGTCGGGCTGAGATTTTGGATTTGTTGGCGTTGAGAATGTTGAGCGCCATGTGCCTTAGGAC
>JANXTX010000330.1 GCA_025352165.1 Caulobacteraceae bacterium
CGATCGCGCTGCACCGGTCCTGGTTTGATCCCCAGGACATCAAGGTCGCGGCTGACGGTGGAAAGGTCACGCTGACCGGGCATGTGAAGTCCTGGAGCGAGCGCGATCTGGCGGGCTCGACCGCGTGGGCGGCGCCTGGCGCCACGCATGACGAGAACGACCTGATCATCGCCTGGCAATAGAGCTTTCCTCGCGGGTTCGGCAAAGCCGAATCCGCGAACTTTCAGATCGTTGAAGGAATGGGCGATGCGGATCGGCATGATCGGACTGGGTAAGATGGGCGGCGCCATGTCGCGCCGGCTCCTAAAGGCCGGCCACGAATGCGTCGTTTTTTCACGGACCGCCGGGGCTCGTGACGCCCTTGTTCAGGACGGCGCGATTGCCGCCGGGTCGATGGCGGACATGGTGGGCTTGCTCGAAGGCGCACCGCGCGTCGTATGGCTGATGCTACCCTCCGGGCAGGTGACCGAAGATGCGGTCGAGGCGCTCGGTGGCTTGCTGTCAAAGGGAGACATCATCATTGATGGCGGCAACTCCTTCTACAAGGACGACATCAGACGCGCCGGGTCGCTCGCCGGCAAAGGCATTCAATACGTGGATTGCGGCACCTCCGGTGGTGTCTGGGGTATCGATCGCGGCTTCTGCCTGATGATCGGCGGACCCGGATCCGTTGTGGAACATCTCGATCCCATTTTTGCGGCGCTGGCGCCAGGCCGTGGGGAAATTGCTCGCACGCCGGGAAGAGGTGAGCGGAATCAGCGTGCCGAACTGGGCTATATTCACGCAGGCCCAAGCGGCGCCGGCCATTTCGTCAAGATGGTGCACAATGGCATCGAGTATGGCCTGATGCAGGCCTATGCCGAGGGGTTCGACATCCTTCGCAATAAGAACAGCGAGGATCTGCCGCAGGCCGAGAGATATGCTCTCAATATTCCGGATATCGCCGAGGTCTGGCGTCGTGGCAGTGTGGTCTCCTCATGGCTTCTCGACCTGGGCGCGGCCGCCCTGGCGAAGGACCCGGAGCTGACCGGCTTTTCCGGCTTCGTCCAGGATTCCGGCGAAGGCCGTTGGACGGTGGAGGCGGCGCTCGAGGAAGCGGTCCCGGCGGACGTCATCTCCGCCGCGCTCTATGCCCGCTTTCGATCCCGCCGGGATCATACATTCGCCGAGAGAATGCTTTCAGCGATGCGGTTCGGATTCGGCGGCCACATAGAGGGCCGGGAACCCACCGATCCCGAACCGACGTCGGTCGCGCGGCCCGACAATTCGACCGGACAGAACGTAATTGCCCAGATCATATGAGAACCGGTCCGCCACTCGCCTTTTGCTGGCAGATGTCGACGGCACCCTGGTCAACGATGAAAAAATTCTGACGGAGGCTGCCCGGTCCGCCGTGAACGATCTGCGTCAGGCCGGTATTGCGTTTGCAATCTCGAGCAGCCGACCGCCGCGCGGACTGCGGATGCTGATCGAACCGCTTGCCCTGCAACTCCCTCTGGCCGCTCTGAACGGTGGCGTCATCGTCAACCCCGACCTGTCGGTCGTCGATTGTCACCGGATCGGTCTGCCGGCCGCAAGGCGGACCGTCGATCTTCTGCGGGACCATGGACTGGACGTTTGGCTGTATACTGAATCCGAATGGCTGGTCCTTGATCCCGACGGACCACATGTGGCGACCGAGGCCTGGATTCTGCAATTCGATCCTGCAGTCGTTGCGGGTTTTGCCGATCCGCAACTGGCTCGCGCGGTGAAGATCGTCGGCGTATCAGAGGATCCCGACCTCGTGGCCGAATGCGAGCGTGTCGCGCGCGATACCCTCGGTGAAACGGCCAGTGTGGCCCGCTCCAACGCCAGCCTGCTTGATGTGACCAATCCTCGCGCCAACAAGGGTGTGGTCGTCCTGACGCTGGCAAAGTTGCTGGGCTTAGGGACGTCGCAGATCGCGACGATCGGCGACATGCCCAATGACGTGATGATGTTCGCCGAAAGCGGACTCTCCATCGCCATGGGCAACGCCAGTGACGCCGTGCAATCGAATGCCGACCATGTGACCACCAGCGATCAGGACGACGGGTTTGCTCACGCCGTGCGCCATTTCATTCTCCCACAATCGGTGTGACTCGCTTCACGACGAGCGCAGCCAATGAAGAATGAGTAATTTCCGAACCTGACCGGGTTCCCGCCCTTTCCATAGGGTCACTGGGGTTGGTGGTTGGCCATCCCGCTCCCTGGATCGGACGCCGCTAGCCAATCAAGCAAGCGCCAGCACGGCCTCGCTCACCCGCGATCAACTGGAATGGGAAATTACCATGCCGACCGAGACAAGTTTGCAAGACACCGCCCTGGTCAACGCGGGTGCCGGATCGCCCGCCACGGCGGCTGTTGGTGAACCTCACGTTTTTCTCGTCGGCGGCGGGATCGCCTCTCACGCCGCCGCCGCCTTCCTGATCCGCGACGGCGACATGCCGGGGTGCAACATCACTATCCTGGAGGAGCTCGATAGGATT
>JANXTX010000347.1 GCA_025352165.1 Caulobacteraceae bacterium
TCTTAGAATCACAAACCCGATTCCCTGTCTACAGCCGCGCCTCACACGCGAAGGCGGTCAGGCGCCTGCAAATCACACGCAGGGGGGTGAGCAGTTACGAAGCTCGCAACCATTCTGGAAGGCGAAGCGCCGTTGGACATCTTCGTGCGCTGGAAATCGCTTGATAAACAGCCGATCGGTTGGGAGCCAGACCTCGATGATGGCGTACGACTGAACATCCGCCCATTCATCATGGCGGGCGTGTTGCGCGAGACTCCGAAAATCAAATGGGGCGTCGACGGTGGCAGAGACCTCCCCTGTGCGCCGTGGTTCCCGCTCGATAAGGGCGAGCGCAACAACGATCGGCACCTGACTCTCGCTGAAAAACGGGCCGCCAGGGGAACGAAAGGGTGACGACACCTCTCGACGCCCTCGTTGATGCCTTGGACGCCGCCGGCGCTTACAACGTCGCGGCGCAGGCGGCGCCGGAAGCGGTGCTGTGGTGTGACGAGAGCGAGGAGTTCGCGGCGCTCGTGCCGCTGCTGCGAGCCCGGCTTCCGAACCTGTTTACTCTTGGCGATATCGATGCGGGCGGCCGGACAGGGCCGGCTGTCTGGCTACGATCGGCGGTAGCGCGCGCACTTCCTGACATCGCGTGGGGTGCGGCCAAGCCGACGATCCTCTATCTGCCCGGCATCGCGCGAGAAACGCTCCGCGATGCTGAAACCTGTCCACCCTTGCTAGCCCCGCTGGTGTGGCTCGGCATAGCCGGCGCCTGGTTTGGCCATGTGAACGGCAAGGACTGGACCCTTCGCGGATTCCTGGCGGCTGAACGCGGGTCGCTGAATCTCGACGTGAGTGATGACGCCGCGACACGAATGGCGTTGGCCGAGGCGGCGACGATCGTCTTCACGCGCGATCTGAGCGAACTGCGTGGCCGGCGATGGGATGCCGACTTGCTTCACGCCCTGGTCGCGCCGGACCTCGAGTCCGATGTGCTCGCCTGGATGTGCGGCGCGCTGGATGCGTCCCGCTTCAATGCTTTCGCCGCCCGGGCAAGCCGCGACCTGGGCTTTGATCCGCGTCGACTGTCGCCGCAGGACGCCGCGCGGCGTCTCGCGCGTCGCGAAGGGCGATGGGCTCAGGTCTGGGGCCGCTTCGAGTCGGCGAACGGCCTGGGCTATGACGCCGTGGTCGCTCTGTTGGGTCTTGAGGCGCCTGCTTCTCTGTTCGAAGACAATAGCGCCTATCCGACGGTGAATACCGACCGCGAGACCGCGTTGCGCGGCGGCCTGATGCGCCTGGGCGGAATGAGCAGGGATATCGCCGCCATCGAGATCATGACGCTCGAAGGCCAACATGGCGCCAGGCGCGAAACTGTCTGGGGCCGGCGGGGTGAGGCGGCGCAGGCGGTCGCCCTGGGCCGGCTGGCCCTGATCGCCCAGGCGCCGGCGTGGCCCGCACTTGGTCCAGACGCATTTGCCGCCGAATATGCGCGGTCCGGCGCGAGGATCGACGCGGCCGCCATGGCGGCGTTGGCGACAGCGCCGGCGGAGGCCGATCGCGCGGCGGTGACTGCGGCGTTGCGGGCGATCTATCTTCCCTGGGTGGAGGACGGCGCCCTGGCGTTGCAGGGGCTGGTGAAGAGCGGGGCGCATAGTTTCGCGGCAAGCCACGCGCCTACGACGGCCGACGCGGTTGTGTTCGTTGATGGTCTGCGCATGGATCTTGGCATTGCCCTTGCCGAGGCGTTGGAAAAAGCGGGCGCGTCAGCGACGCTGGACTGGCGCTGGACCGGCTTCCCGACTTCGACTGCAACCTGCAAGCCGCTGGTCTCGCCGGTGGCCGGACGGCTGCATGGAGACGCTGAGACAGCGGACCTGACTCCCGTCACGTCGGAAGGCCGGATCGCGGATCACGCTACGCTGCGAAAACTGATGGCCGAGGACGGCTGGGGCTTCACCGATGATGCGCCGCGCGTATGGCTGGAGACCGGCACTTTCGATGAGGATGGTCACGCCCTCCAGGTCAGGCCGGCCGATCAGATCGCGCGTGGCATCGAAGACTGCGCCACGTTCATTCTGCGCCTGGCCCGCGCCGGCCGCCGCGTGCAGGTGGTTACCGACCATGGCTGGTTGCTGGTCCCCGGTGGCCTGCAGAAAGCCATTCTCGATGTTGCCGTCGTCGAGGGTGATGGCAAGCGGACCCGCTCCGCCCGCATTAAGGCCGGCGCGCCGACAAGCTACGACTTCGCGCCGTGGACCTGGAATCGCGATGTGCATGTCGCCTTCGCCACCGGCGCCATGAGCTTCTACGCCGGCTATGACTACGCCCATGGTGGCATTAGCCCGCAGGAATGCATCACGCCGGTCATCGATGTCGCCCCCATGGGAACAGCGCGGATGGTGAGTGTCACGAGGGCCGAGTGGGTCGGAATGAGGTTGCGGGTCGAGGTGTTGGGTGGCGCCGACCTGCGGGCTGATTTGCGTGAGGGGACGGAAACCTCGGGCCGGTCAATCCTGCGCGACGTGCGGGTTCTGGACGACAAAGGCGCGACTGCGATGCTCGTCTCCGATGTCCATGAGGGCCACACCGTGACTCTGGTGGTTCTGGATGACGCTGATCGCGTGCTGGCGATGCGGACCCTTACCGTGGGTTCCTGAGATTATTGCAGGCTGGCCGATATATGGGATGAAAGCGTTCGCTTATTATCGCCAGCCTTGTGTATGGGTGCATCTTGGCCCCATATTATCGGCAGCGATGAATAAGGTATGCCATTCTCCCGATATGATTATCGGTCAACGTACGTGACCCCACGCGAGACGCGCTCGCTACGGGCCGGCGCATACGAGCGCCAGCCAACCGGATATCGGGCGTTTGTGCCCAAACCTTTGCCGCCGGTTCCACCAGTCGAGATCGCTGGCGAGCTGCAAAGGCTGCTGTCCCAGGCCGACCTCGCTCTCGGACGCCTGGACGGATCGATCCAGACCCTCCCTAATCCCGATCTCTTCGTGCTGATGTATGTGCGCAAAGAGGCTGTGCTCTCCAGCCAGATCGAGGGCACGCAAAGCTCGCTGCAGGATCTGTTGTCGGCCGAAGCCCGGATCTTCAACCCGCGGGCGCCACATGACATCGACGAGGTGATCAACTACGTCGCCGCCATGAATCATGGCTTGGCCCGCTTGGCGGAGTTGCCGGTTTCGATCCGCCTGTTTCGCGAGATCCATGAAGAGCTGCTGGCGGGAGGCCGAGGTTCCAGGCTTCAGCCCGGCGAATTGCGCACCAGCCAGAACTGGATTGGCCCCGGGGGCTGCACGCTGAATGAGGCAATCTTCGTTCCGCCGCCGCCGGACCGGGTGGCGGACAGCCTGGGCGACCTTGAAAAGTTCTTGCACGCGGACAGCGACCTGCCGATCCTGATCAGGATCGGCCTCGCGCACGCACAGTTCGAGACCATTCACCCGTTCCTGGACGGCAACGGCCGGATTGGTCGCCTGCTGATCACCTTCTTGTTGGTCAACAGCGGTGTGCTGCACAAGCCAGTCCTCTACCTCTCGCATTATCTGAAAGAACACCGGTCGCGCTATTACGAACTGCTCCAGGCCGTGCGCGACGAAGGAGCGTGGGAAGCGTGGTTGGCATTCTTCCTGCGGGGCGTTTCGGAAGTGAGCGCGCAGGCCGCCGAAACAGCGAGGAAGATACTTAGTCTGCGGGAACTCCACCGGGCGCAGATCGTCCTCAATCTTGGCCGTGCCGCGGGCAGCGGCCAGCGGGTGCTGGAATACCTCTTCGAGCGACCCATCGTCTCGGTCAACGAGGTGAGCGAGCTGCTGGGCGTGACGTACAATTCCGCGAACCAACTCGTCGAACGGCTCGTGGTGATTGGCGTACTTGGTGAAATTACCGGTCAGGCTCGGAACCGACGCTTCAGGTATAGCGCCTATATCGACCTCTTCGACGCAGACCGCCGCTGGGAAGTGATCTGAACCATGGAATTGGACGCCCTCGACAAAAAAGCCGCCGAAGCCTTTCCCGGCCAGCTGGTGCGTAAGGACCTGGTTCAACGCTTCCGTGGCCAATTCCCAGTGCCCACCTATGTCGTCGAGTTCATGCTCGGCCGGTACTGCGCCAGCACCGACGAGGCCGAGATCGCCGAGGGCCTGGAACTCGTCCAGCAGCAGCTCGCCGATCGCACCGTGCGGGCCGGCGAAGAGGAGCTGTTCAAGGCCCGCGCCCGGGAAAAGGGTTCGGTGAAGATGATCGAATTGATCACCGCCCGCCTCGATGCAAAGTCAGACAGCTACCTCGCGACCCTCCCGAGCCTGCGGCTGACCGATGTTCGCATCGGCGACGCGCTGGTTTCCCAGCACGAACGCATGCTCACCGGCGGCTTCTATGCCGAGATCGAGCTGGGCTACGACGCCTCGATCGCTCAGGAAAAAGGTGGCCGGCCGTTCGAAGTCCTGGGGCTGCGGGAAATCCAGCTTTCCAACCGCGGCGTGCTGGAAAAGATCGCCACTGGCCGCGCGACGCTGAGCACCGAAGATTGGAAGGCCGTGCTCCTGCGCAGCATCGGGCTGGAGCCGGATCGCCTGACGCAACGCGCCCGCGACGTCATGCTGCTGCGAATGGTTCCGTTCGTCGAGCGCAACTACAACATGGTCGAGCTCGGTCCGCGCGGGACCGGCAAGAGCCACCTCTTCCAACAGGTCTCGCCCTATGCCCACCTGATTTCGGGCGGCAAGGCCACGGTCGCGCGCATGTTCGTCAACATGGCCAACGGCCAGCGCGGTCTCGTCTGCCAGTACGATGTCGTCTGTTTTGACGAGGTGTCCGGAGTCTCGTTCGACCAGAAGGACGGCGTCAACATCATGAAGGGCTACATGGAGTCAGGCGAGTTCTCGCGTGGCCGGGAGAGTATCCGCGCCGAGGGCGGCATCGTGCTCGTCGGCAACTTCGACGTCGACGTTCAGCATCAGCAGAGGGTCGGCCACCTGTTCGGCCCCTTGCCGCCGGAGATGCGCAACGACACCGCCTTCATGGACCGCATCCACGCCTATCTGCCCGGATGGGACCTGCCCAAGGTCAACCGCGATTTGTTCACCGAACACTTCGGCCTGGTCAGCGATGTGCTGGCGGAATGGTTCTCCCACCTGCGAAGCCAGACCCGCGTCAATGCGATGCAGGGGAAGGTGCGTTTCGGCGGTGCGCTCTCGGGTCGCGACCAGAACGCGGTCAACAAGACGACGTCGGGCCTCCTCAAGCTTCTCTACCCTGATCCTTCGACGCCGATACCCGATGCCGAACTCGAATGGGCCGTCAGGCTGGCGCTGGAATCTCGTCGCCGCGTGAAGGAGCAGCAAAAGCGCATCGGCTCGGCCGAATTCCGCAACACCCAATTCAGCTATGTCATGGGCCTCGATGGCGTGGAGACGTTTGTCGCGACGCCGGAACTGGCCAGCGACGAGGGCCTTGGGACCGATCCCCTCCCACCTGGCCAAGTCTGGGGCGTCAGCCCCGGTGACGCCGGTGAAGGCTCCGGCCTCTATCGCATTGAGGTCAACGAGAGCCCTGGGGGCGGCGTCAAGATCCTCAACCAGTCGGCACCGGCGCCCTTCCGCGAAAGCGTCAAGGTTGCCGAACAGAACCTCTATGCCCGGTCGCGCGAACTGGTCGGCGACCGCAACCCTCGCGAACACGAATTCGCCGTCCAGCTCCGCGCCCTCGACTCCAGCAAATCCGGCGCCGGCCTCGGCGTCGCCGTCCTCGCCGGTCTCTGCTCCGCCCTTCTTGAGAAACCCCTCCGTGGCGGCTTGGCAGTTGCCGGAAACGTCACTCTGGGAGGCTCGATCGAGCCGATCCATAACCCTGTCGATGTGGTGGAGTTGGCCCTGGCCAAGGGCGCCACGTACCTGCTGATGCCGGTGGCCTGCCGAAAGGCGCTGATCGATCTCTCCGACGAAGCAGCGACGAAGGTGCAAGTGCTGTTCTATGCCGATATCGGGGATGGGTTGCGGAAGGCGATCAGCGATTATTGAGCAGGCTGATGTGTCAAGGGCACCATCAAGGCTATAAGCCGTTCACGAGTGACTGAGGTCCCAAGGGGGGATTCGAGACATGACCTTAGGATGGATTAAGGAGGATATCGAAGAGCGCTTCCTCGAAGCCTTCGCCGTCACTGGCGGCGAGGCGATGGAGGTTCGTGGACGGGAATGTCCATTTTGCCGCGCACGGTTTGAAGGATTTTCAGATCTCTACGCGCATCTTCACCTTTCGCACTCAGCCCGTCGCCCGTTCCTCATGTTATTTGGCCGAGAGCCGGGCAAAGAAGACGTCGTTCGCCAGCCGGTTCCGGATTTTGAGATAGATTTTGTAGACTATGATGAATTTCATCTTTCCGTCGACCAGGGCGAGCCTGTCCAATCCACCCGAAAGCAATTTGGGCAACTTCTCAGAAAACCAGGAGTGCGCCTAGTCGAGGTGCACTTGGTAAGTCATGGGAATGGGTAATTGCTCACCCCCCTCATTTAACCGGCTGATCGGCGCGAGCTCGGCGTGAACGCCCCGCCCGGGCGGTCAGGCGGG
>JANXTX010000382.1 GCA_025352165.1 Caulobacteraceae bacterium
AATCCGTGGCGCACCCGACAGGATTCGAACCTGTGACCTCTGCCTTCGGAGGGCAGCGCTCTATCCAGCTGAGCTACGGGTGCGGACGCGGTGAGGGCGCGTCATAGCCGACAATGGGCGTCGCGCGCAAACGTCGTGCAAGGATTCAGGGGGGCGGGAGCGTTGGGATTGACAAAACGCAATAAAATTGCAAAAAGCAAATGTCACGCCCCGGAGAATTGAGTGTCAATTATTGTCCCCGCTGCGCTGGCGACCATGCGCAATATCACCGAGGCGTCAGAAGGGAAAAATAAAGACGCAATTTCAATTGGTTGCGCCAAGGGGGGCATGAAGCGCACGCCGAACGCACGCGGGTGATCCGCCATCCAACCGCCAATAGGCGCCATCCGACCGCCATCCGACCGCCATCCGACCGCCATCCGACCGCCACTCAGCCGCCAATGGACCGCCAGTGAACCGCCCGCCAGTCGCCCGGCGACCGCCCTCAGGCCGCCCTCTCAGCGTGCGAAGATGTAAGAGAAACGAACACATCTTCCAGGTCGGGGTCCTCGGTGCGCAGGTCGCGGATTTGCACGCCGGCGGCGCGCACCGCCGCGATCACTTGCTCGACGCCGGCCTCGCGGGTTTTGAAGGCGACAGCGAGGTCGCCGGTCGGGCGAAGGCGGGCTTCATAGGGTGCGAGGTCGGGAATACTCGTCAATGGCGCGGTCGGCGTGATCACCACCGTGCGGCTGTCGAGCCGGCGCAGCAACTGGCTGGTGGGTTCGCAGGCCACGACCTCGCCTCGATTGACGATTGCGATGGTGTCGCAAAGCTCCTCGGCCTCTTCCAGGTAGTGCGTCGTCAACACCACTGTCACGCCCAGCTGGTTGAGCGAGACGACATAGGCCCACAACTGACGGCGCAACTCGACATCGACCCCGGCTGTCGGCTCGTCCAGGATAAGCACCGGCGGATTATGCACCATCGCCTTGGCCACCATCAGGCGCCGCTTCATGCCGCCCGAGAGCTGGCGCACATAGGCGTCGGCCTTGTCCGACAGGCCGAGCGCGCCAAGCAGGACGTCGGTGCGCCGCTCGCGCCTGGGCACGCCATAAAGGCCCGCCTGCACCTCGAGCGATTCGCGCGGCGTGAAAAAGACATCCGTGGCGATCTCCTGGCCAACCACGCCGATGGCGGCGCGGGCTTCACGCGGGCGCTCATCGATATCGCGACCCCAGATCAGCACCTTGCCCGACGTCTTCCTGGTCAGGCCGGAGAGAATGTTGATGAAGGTGGATTTTCCGGCTCCATTGGGTCCCAGCAGGCCAAAAATCGAGCCGCGAGGGATCTGCAGGTCGATGCCTTTCAGGGCAGCCATCGCCGGCGTGGTCTTGGTCGCGGGGTAGGTCTTGACGAGGCCCCGGGCCTCGATGGCGTAATCAGGAAGCGTCATGTGTCCTTTGGGGGCGGTGACGGCGATTGACGCCGTGCGGTTCCCTTCCTACCTAGGCGCGCGCTCGCCGTTGGAAAAGGCCACAGATATGACCACTTCCGTTTCAGCCTCGCCGGACGCTCCGGAAATCATTACCGTGCATTCGCGCCGAGTCGCCTGCGACGGGGTCGGCGGCGCGCTTGGTCACCCACGTGTATGGCTGGAGATGGGAGAGGCGGACTACGTCGAATGTGGATATTGCGACCGCCGGTTCGTCCTGGCCAAGGGTGAGGAGGGCCATGAAGATGAGCGCCTGGCGCCGGGCGTCTATGAAGGATCGGGCGGCCACTAGCCTCGCTACCTCTTCCCACGCCGCGCCATTCTGGGCCAGAGTGGGAGCATGACAATGTCTCTCACGGTCGCACTGCCGCCGATTATTGCCGCGGTCTCCCTGATCCTCGCGGCCGCAATGCCAGCAAGCTCCGCGACGCCCGACCTTCCGTCGGCGACTCCTGGCGCCGCCGACCCCTTCGCCTGGCTCGAGGATGTCCATGGCGCGCGGGCGTTGGAATGGGTCGAAAAGCAGAACGTCCGCACCGCCGGCGTTCTGGAGGCGGACCTGCGCTATGAAGTCTATCATCGCGAGGCCCTGGCGATCTTCACCGCCGAGGACCGCATCCCCGATCCGGAATTCCTGGGCGCCAGCGTCACCAATTTCTGGCAGGACGCAGCGCATGTGAAAGGGCTGTGGCGGCGCACCACGCCGGTCTCTTTCGCGTCGGCGACGCCGGAGTGGGAAACCCTGCTCGATCTCGACGCTCTGTCCAAGGCGGAGGGAAAGAACTGGATCTTCAAGGGCGCGGACTGTCTGGCTCCTGACGACCGCCTTTGTCTGGTGCATTTGTCGGATGGCGGGGGCGACGCCGTCGAGATTCGTGAGTTCGACATGCTGACCAAGGCCTTTGTGCCCGGCGGTTTTCATTTCGACAGCGGCAAGCAGAATATATCCTGGTTCGACGCCGATACCCTGCTGGTCGCCCGCGATTGGGGCGCCGGGACGCTGACGAAGTCCGGCTATCCCTTCGTGGTCAAGCTTCTGAAACGGGGCCAGCCGGTGGCCGACGCGGTCGAGGTCTTTCGAGGCGCGCCCGCGGACGTAAGCGCCGCGCCCCGGGTGATGCGCGATGCTTCGGGCAAGGTCTCGCTGGTTCTCATTGAACGCCACGTCGCCTTCTTCGAGACCGCATATTTCACGCTCGGCGCGGATCACGTGATCCACCCGCTCGATTTGCCGCGGAAGTCCAGCGTGCAGGGCTTCCTCGCCGGCCGACTTATTGTTTCGCTTAACGAGGACTGGGCCACGGGCCCGAACCATTCGGCATTCGTTGCTGGCTCCCTGATCGCTGTGGACCCGATCAACGGCGCGGTGCAACTGATCGTCAGGCCAACGGCGACCCAGACCATCGATACGGTTGCGGTCACCAGGACGCGCATACTGGTCAAGTTGCTCGACAACGTCAGCGGTGCGCTGGACGTCCATGCGCCGGTCGCAGGAGGCTGGACACACGTCCGTCTCGACCTGCCGAAGGGCTCGGCGCTTGAGATCACCGCCGCGGATCATGGCTCCGATCGCGCCTATGTTTCGGCCGAGAGCTTCCTTCAGCCGACCACACTGTGGTCAGTCGATGCGGCGGCGGGCGCCGTGACAAAGGTCAAAAGCCTCGCCCCGCGTTTCGACGCATCCCGCGATGTGGCCGAACAGCATTTTGCGATTTCCACCGACGGGACCCGGATTCCGTACTTTCTGGTCCGTCCCAAGGGCATGAAATACGACGGCTCGACGCCGACCTTGATGTTCGGCTACGGCGGCTTTCAGGTCTCGCTGACGCCGACCTATCATGCCGAACTGGGCAAGCTGTGGCTGGAGCGCGGCGGCGCCTATGTGCTCGCCAACATCCGCGGCGGCGGCGAGTTCGGCCCGGCATGGCACGAGGCCGCCCGTCGAGAGAACCGCCAGCGTGCCTTCGATGACTTTGCCGCTGTCGCAAGGGATGTGATTGCCCACAAGGTTACCTCGCCGCGGCGTCTGGGCATCTATGGACGCTCCAACGGAGGCGTACTGACCAGCGTCTCGATCACCCAGCATCCGGAGCTGTTCAACGCCGCGGTCATCGAGAGCCCGCTGATCGACATGCTGCGCTACAACCACCTCTCGGCCGGCGCGTCGTGGGTGGCCGAGTATGGCGATCCGGACGTACCCGCGGACCGCGAGTTCATTGCCAAATATTCCGCCTACACCCGGCTGAGGCCGGGCGTGAAATATCCCGAGCCCTATATCACCACCAACACTGAGGACGACCGCGTCCATCCCGGCCACCCGCGCAAGTTTGGCGCGGAACTGGAGGCGCTTGGCGCCCCCTATCTTTACTATGAGAACACCTTCGGCGGTCATGCCAACAACGCTGACCCGGAGTTAAACGCCCGCCGCTGGGCGCTCCACTACGTCTACCTGGCGCGAAAGCTGATGGACTGAGGCAAGCGCCCTAAAACGGGTTCTCGGTCTCCAGGCCCAACAGATGGCGGCCGTACTGTTCGGTGACTCGATCGGGGTGTGCGTTGATGTGCAGCGGCATGGCCTGGAAGTCGCGATAGCGGCGCTCGAAGCTGGCGCCTTCGCGAAGGCCGTTGCCGCCCAGCACCCGCAGGATCAGGCGCATCGCCTCGTCGCATAGTCGCAGCGCCATCATGCTGGCGGCCAACTGTTCCAGATAGTCGGTTTCGGTCGGGGTCTGGCGACTTCCGATACGGGCATCGGTTTGCGAAAGCGCCTGGTGAATTCCGGCCCGGGCATTGACGATCAGCGCGCCGGCCAGGCCCAGGTTCACGTGGATGGTCGGTCGCTCGACCATTTTCACCCCCATGATCGCGACCCGACCCTTGATGCCATTACAGGCCTCATCCAGCGCCGCCTCGGCGACACCGACCGCCATCGCGCCAAGCCACAGATCGGAGAGTGCGACCCAGTCCTCGCGATACCGTGGATTGATCACAGGTGTTTCAGCTTCACGCAGCGTTTCTCGCGGTCGGCGAGGGAATGGCACAGTGTCGTCCGCCGCGACGCGGGCGGCCCCATAGTGCAGATGATCGGTCGCCGACGCCCGCAGACCCATCGCCTTCCATGTCGGGTCAATGCGAACACCGGGCGTTTTCAGCGGGAGCAGCGTGAACCGGGGCGCCTTCTCGCCCTCCGGAACAAAGACCACTCCGGCATGATCGGCATAACGCGCGCCCGAGCCGAAGGCGGCGACGCCGTTCAGCATCATCTCAGCGCCGTCGGATCGACCGGAGATTTCCGTTCCGGCGCCGGCGGGGAAGCACACCCATTCTCCGCGACGGGTCACGCGCCGCAACTGTTCCGCGTGATCCGGGCCGAGCAGGCCACAGAAGAAGTGGAAGGTCGACAGGTGATTCCACAGGCACCACGCCGTCGATCCACAGGCGGCCGCGACAGATGCGAGTTCTCTGCCGATGGCGAGCGTCGGGCTCTCCAGTCCGCCGATCTCGCGGCTCGCGGACATCGCCATGACCGGGTTTTGCTTGAGCGCCGCAATCACCTCGGGCGCCACGGAGCGAGAAGCATCCGCCGCAGCCGCCTGTCCGGCGATCAAAGTTAGTAGCGGCGCTACGAACAGGTCATCCGGCATGAGTTTCATTGGCGCCCTCTTTTCGTGCTCCGGCTCCCTTGGCCTGCCTCTAAACCATGACCGATGGTGGCGCGATACTGCGCGGGGGCGCCGAGAGATATTGACCTTGGCAGGGTTCTCTCGGAGAGTCCCGCTAGCGTATTCAGGCGAAAGACCCTCGATGAAAATGCATCCCCCCGCTTCATCAAGCCGCCGCCGGGTTGTCAGCCTGACCATCATGGCGGCGGCTATTCTGGCGCTCACCGCTGGTGACGCCAGCGCAGGCAGGGAGTCCCTGGATCTGGCTTCCCGCGCCGCCCTCTCACGGCTCTATGCCCAGAGCCTGCGCTCAAAGGAGTTCGGCAAGCTTGCCTACGGCATCCTGGTCTTCCCGAGGATCGTCAAGGCCGGCTTCCTGGTCGGTGGCATGGGCGGAGACGGGGTGCTCTATGAGCATGGCCGGCCTGTGGCCTACTTCAATATCTCCGGCGGCTCCTACGGTTTGCAGGCGGGCGCCGAGACCTACTCCTATGCCCTGTTCTTCATGAAGAAGAAGGCTATCGACTACGTTCACAAGACATCCGGCTGGGCTATCGGTTCCGGCCCGTCGGTGGTCGTCGCCAATAAGGGCATTACCGAGGCCGGAGATACCACGACCCTGACCCAGGACGTCTACGCGGTACCGTTCGGTTCAAAGGGACTGATGGGTTCGCTAAGCATGCAGGGCACCAAGATCACGCCGATCCACCCCGGGCCTTAGGGCTACAACACCCGGATGCGGTTGTTCCGGGGATTGTGTTCGAGTTCCACCAGCCCCAGCGCCTCGAGCACCGGCGAGACGTAGTTGGCGAAACGACCGCGATAGCCTTTGCGCAGACCATAATAACCGCCCGCCGGATTGGCCTCGTTTCGCGCCCAGGCCTCGACCGTATCGGGCTGAACCGGCTTGCCCTCGTCGGCGCTACCAAGCGCCATCCAGTCGCCACGCGCCTTGAGCATGGCGCAGCAATCCTCGATGCAGCGCAGTTGATAGGAAAGCCGTGTCGAACCCACCTGTACGACCAGCGCCGGCGGTGTCAGCGTCTCGTCCCGCCAGGCCTGATACTCGGACGTCAGGGACGGTGTCTTCAACAGCCAGGGATCGTCCGGCGTGCCTCGGCCACCGGCAACTGGCGCTTCAGTCATGGTCGCTCCTATCCGCCGGTCTTACGCTGGGCCATCGCGTCGGAGATCGCCTGGTCCATCTGCGGCATGGCCATATATCCGCCGTCGTAGACCTTGCCGTTGATCACGAAGGTCGGCGTGGCGTTGATGTGGTCGTCCTTGACGTAGTGGTCCCAGCGGGCGTTCACGGCCGCCAACGCGGTGGAGTCCTTGATGCAGGCCTGGAACTGGTCGTCGCTCAGGCCATTTTCCTTGGCGATCCGCTGCAGAACAGCTTCCGGCTGGCCGCCCTGCTCCATCTCGGTCTGGGCATGGTAGACCGCATCGACGACCTTGAAATACTTGTCCCTGCCGGCGCAACGGGCAGTCAGGAAGCCTGCCGCCGCCAGGGCCGGATCATGCACCAGCGCCTCGCGGGACACGTAGTGAACCTTGCCGCTGTCGATGTATTTGGTCTTGAACTGGGCGAATACCTCGTTGTTCCAGGCCGCGCAGATCGGACAGGCGAGCGAGGCGTATTCGACCACGGTGACCGGCGCCTTGGGATCGCCCAGCGACATCTCGTCATCGGTCACCGGCGTCACGGCCTTCTGGCAGGCTGAAAGCCACATCGCCATTGTGGCGACCGCGGCCAGGGCTACGAGTTTGCGCATTGGGGCGATCTCCACCAGAATTCACGGTTGCGGCGCGAGGCCAAGGCCTACATAGCCGCCTCAAGGCCTCCGACTCAACGGCTCGGGCGACACTGCATGACGTATATGCTCGATCTGGACGCCTATCTGGCCCGCGTAGGCTACCAAGGACCGCGCGCTCCGACGCTCTCGACGCTTCAGGCGCTGCACGCGCGCCATGGCATGACGATAGCCTTCGAGGATATCGATCCACTGCTGGGTCACCCCGTCAGCCTGGATATCGCCGCGCTTGAAACAAAAATGGTCCATGGGCGGCGCGGCGGCTATTGTTTCGAACAGAGTACCCTCTTCCGCGCGGCGCTGGCGGCGCTCGGGTTCGACGTCCAGGCAATGCTGGCGCGCATGCGCTGGAATCGCCCCGCCGACCTGGAGACCGCGCGCACGCACATGGTTCTGCGCATCGATCTTCCGGAAGGCCGCTTCATCGCCGATGTCGGTTTCGCGGGTCACGGGCTCGTTGAACCGCTTAAGCTGGACACCACCCGGAGCCAGCGTCAGGCGCGTGGCCACTACCGGCTTGTCGATGTCGGCGCATTGATCGAGTTGCAGGTCGAGATCCGTGACGCGTGGCGCCCGATCCATCGTCTCGACCCTGAACCACAGTCGGCAATCGATTTCGAAGCCGCCAACTGGTTCACGGCGACCCATCCACTCTCGCAGTTCCGCGGCGCCTTGATCATGGGGCTGGTTGGTCCCGACGAACGCTACACCATAGCCAACCGCGTCTTGAAAACCCGGCGCGCCGATGGATTCAGCACCGTCCGCACTCTCCAGACCGCCAGCGAACTGGGCAATGTGATTGAGGACGTGTTCAATGTCGCTCTGCCCGTCCCGCCCGAGCAGATCTTTGCGCGCCTGACCTGAACCGTTGTTGTAAGCTGAATGGGAAGATA
>JANXTX010000399.1 GCA_025352165.1 Caulobacteraceae bacterium
GGCAACTTCTCATCAACGATGAAGTGGCGACGCATCGGCACGGCCAGCAGCACGCCCAGCAGGGAGGCGACCGACAGCCAGATGAAGGTCTGCAGCGGCGTCGGGTTGAGGGTGAAATGCACTACCTTGGAGGCGCGCAGCATCTCGAATGTCGCCAGCAGGCCGCACATGAACGAGGTCTGCGCCGCGGAGGTCCCGGCGGTCTGAACGATGTTATTCTGCCAGCGGTCGTAGGTCTTGCGGGATATCAGGCTGAGGATCACGAATCCGAAAAAGGCCGCGACGATCGACACGTTCGGCCCGAAGCCCAGCTTCAAGACCATGTAGGGATAGGACGCGCCCATGATCGCCGCGACGATGACGGCGGCAAACAGAGCCTGCGGCGTCAGTTCGGAACCGGGCGGACGCGGCGTATGTGCGGGTTGTATTTCCATCGTCGGGCTCCCCGCTGCGGCAATTGGCGCCTGACGCTCACGGTAAGCAGGATTCCGGGTTCAAGTCAGCGATTTTCCGGATCACCGGTCCGAATGGGTCGTCTGCCGCCTGCGGAAATCCGAAGCGCTCGACCCGGCGCGGAAAGCCAAAGATCGATGGATACCTTTTGTTGCGGTGGTGCAGCATACGGTCGGTGATAGAGTTTTGCCGCTGGACGCCGCAGCGAACGCGGTGCGGCGTCCAGCAGTCTGATGAGGGGATGGATCATTGACGACCCGTGAAATCAACGCCCAAGGCTGGACTCGCCGTAGTGCTCTCACCGCCGGTCTGGCGTCAGGCGGGGCGCTGGCGTTAGGACCGCGAGCGCAGGCTGCGGGCGTTTCGGAAACAGAGTTCGTCAGTGGCCTAGATGGCCTCGCCCGGACGATTCAAGGCCGATTTCTGACGAGCGGATCTCGCGGATACGACGAGGCGCGGAAGGTCTGGAATCTTGCCTATGACCGCCACCCAATCGCCATGGCGCGCTGCGCGGATCTCGACGATGTGCGTCGCTGCGTGGAGTTCGCGCGGCGCCACGCCCTTCCCGTCACAATCCACGGCGGTGGTCATAGCTATGCGGGGTTTGCCGCGGCCGATAGCGCACTGCAAATCGACCTCGGGGCATTCAACGCCGTCAAGGTCGACAAGCACCGCCGCGTCGCCTCGGTGGGCGGCGGCGTGAGAATCCGCGACCTGCTTACCGCGACGCTTGCTGAAGGGCTGATTACGCCAATGGGAAGCTGCGGCGATGTCGGCGTCGCCGGCCTAGCGCTCGCCGGCGGCGATACGGCCGGAAGGGGACTGTTCGGAACGGCATGCGACAACATTCTCGGGGCCGAACTGGTGACCGCCGATGGCGAGGTGCTTGAGCTCGGCCCTGGTCGGAACAAGGACCTGTTCTGGGCGATCCGCGGCGGCGGCGGCAACTTCGGCGTGGTCACCCGCCTGGATTTCAGGCTGCACCCGGCCTGGACATCTTATGTCGCACAGTTCGACTTCGGCTGGAGCGACATCGGCGGGGCGTTGCGGATTTTCGGCGATCTCGTGCGCGACGTTCCCGACGCGGTCAGGGCAGGGTTCGAAGTCGATGGGCAGAGCGGCGCGTCGGCGACCTGCGGCTTCATAGGCGACGCAGCCACCGCGGCCGCTTACCTTGAAAGATGGAAATCATCGTTCCGGCGGGTTGAGGCCAGGATGTCGACCTTCACGCCCGATCCCAAGGGGGAAGTGTGGACGACCACCTCCGTCGCCGTCGACGGCGCATTTCTGGACGGGGTAAGCGATGGAGCCGCGGATGTGTTGGCCCGCGCTGCCATGGCTGGGCGAGGATTTGGCGACATTATAATGGGCCTGTCGAACGGCGTGGCGGCGCGCGTCGGCATGACCGACACCGCTTACCCTTTGCGTGGCACGGGCCTGAGTCTGCTTCTGTCGTCTGAATGGAGCCGGCCCGAGGATCGGGCGCGCTCGGAGCACTGGGTGGCGGAATACGGCGCCGCTCTTCGCCCATTGGCGCGCCGCGCCTACGTCAACTACATTCCGCCCAGCCCGCCGGAACGGATCCGCGAAATCTACGGGGTGAACTATCCCAGACTGGCCAGGATCAAGGCGCGCTACGACCCGGCGAACCTCTTTCGGTCGAACCAGAATATCCTGCCCGCATCCGCCGCCTGACCAGGCGCCAACATCTTGTACCGGCGGCTGGTAGAGCGGAGGCTAGGGATGCCGAGTCATCTGGTCTCAGATCCCAGTCATCAGCGGCTAGATCTGGTTCCAGTCCCAGGCGTTAACTACGGTCGGTAGAGTTAAGGCGCCCGCCGAGCGCTGGAGGGCGGCGACGGCCTAGATGACGACGCCCATGGCGATCAGCCGATCCCCCTTAACGACAGCATGAACAGGCCACGGCCCAACCTGGCAAGGCCGCCGCGGAGAGCAAACAGCTTGCGCTTGCCCTACGAGCTCCGCGCGACGATAAGGCCGAACCGGCGGCCGAGAAGGACGCGCCTGAAAAAGCAGGGAGGACCGCATGTCCATCGTCGTCACACTGACCTTGAAGGCTGCCGAAGGGCGCTACGAAGAGCTGGCAAAGGTCATGCAGGCCATCCTGCCCGACACCGCCGCGCGGCCAGGGGCGGAGCTGATCCGCGCGGCCGGCGATGCAGCCAGCGGCACGATCATCGTCTACGAGGAATGGGACTGCCTGGAGAGCCAGCAGGCCTACATGGCCTGGAGGACGGAGCGCGGTGACCTCAATGGCATCGGACCGATGCTCGGGGCGCCGCCGAACTTCGAGCAGAAGACCCTGCTGTTCTGACCGGAACGAGCGACAGTCGTCACTGGCCCCGGACGCACGATCGTTGCTTGTCATGGGCCGGAACGCGGACCACGTTGGGACGTCGTCAAACTCTCGGAGCGAATTGGGGCTGCAAGATGATAAAGTCACGTGACTTCGGACTAGCCTTGGCGGCGTCGCTGCTGTTCGCTTCAGGCGCCGGCGCCGCGACGGACACGGTTGAGGCGCAGATCCGGCAGCTGGAAACCGACTCCAACGCCGCCTATGCGCGCAACGATCTGCCGGCCTATTTCAGCTTTTACGCCGACGACTTGCGGGCGCTGTTCGCCGAAGGACCGACCACGCTGCCGGCTTACAAGAAAAGCTGGGGCGCGTTCATTGGCGGGGGCGGCGCCATCGTCGCCTTCAAGTTCACCGACATGCAGGTGCAGGTCGGGCCGAGCGGCGACACCGCCGTGGCGAGCTATCTGGCCTCGGTCGATACGCGCACGCCGGGCAAGGGCGTGACCACCGACACCTACGCCGAAACTGACGTCTGGTTCAAACGCGCCGGGGCTTGGAAGATCGTCGAGATCCACTATTCGGAGACGACGCCCCAGAAGTAGTGGGTGGCGTCTCTTCTCCCCCTGGGAGAAGTGAAGTGCTTCAGCCCTTCATTGGCCCCAGCGTATCGCGCTTGATCTTCTTCGCGAGGCTCCATTTGTGGACTTCGGTGGGGCCGTCGTAGATGCGGAAGGCGCGGATTTCGCGGAAGACCTGTTCGACGATGGTGTCCTGGCTGACGCCGGTGCCGCCCATTACCTGGACGCAGCGGTCGGCGACGCGGAACAG
>JANXTX010000408.1 GCA_025352165.1 Caulobacteraceae bacterium
CGATCCTCTGATTTGTAGGAAACGAATATGTCGCTCATCGATCGAGGCGGGGACTAGACGTCCAGCGGAGTAGATTTCGCTCGGGCATCGCACATGGCCAGCGTCTTCTCTCCGTCGATCCTTCAGGCAATTGTGCACCGAGGTGTTGACCGGGGTCGAATGCCTCCCCCGAATTTGGATACAATCCGACTTATACGCTGATTGTGAAAAGCGGTATGAAAAATACGCCGGACCGTCGGTCTAGACGGGATGCCTGTTTATTGGGTGGAAACTGATGATGGTTCTCGGGCGTCAGATTGGCATTGATCGGCGGGAAGCCGTGGTCGCGCTGGGCTCTCGCCGCGGGTTCACAATTGTGGCGGACCGCTGCTCTCGGAATGCTCGAATAGGGCCGAGGGTCAGCTCGGCCGAGTCCTCAATCGCTTGAAGGATTGGACAATCCAGCCCCGGGCCAACAGTAACAGTCCCAAACCCAATTGTTGCCAGGTTGGATGCATAGCCTCCGTCAGAGGTTTACCCATGACCATGGATGACGCCATCGCCAGTTGGCGGAGATCATCTTCTGGAGCCATCCGACCCGCGTCGACCTCTCGGCGGGTAATACGCTCCATACGATCCGGGTCCACATTGCCATCCACTGACCCCTGCACAACAAGCATCTGGCGGTATGTAACATGGCGCACTTGCCTGAGTGTTTTCAGATTCTGCTGAGTTAATGCGTTATTTATTTCAAAAAGATCCGCCATTTCCGAAGTGATATTGATCAAGGTAACCTGATCTTTTTCAGTTTTCGCTTCTTTGTTTAGGTCGGAGGCGATGGCGTTGAAATTTGCAAAGACGTTTTCATTCAGGCTCTTGTTATTGAGCGTTGCAAGTATCAGTGCCTGAATTTTCCTGGAAATATCGTCGGGATCAAATTCGGGTTCTGATATGGTCGGGCCGGCTACAATCTCGGACATCATCGCCATTCGCACATGACCGCTCCCGCGGCCGGCGCGCCTTCCCAATCACAATCACCTCATTGCTTCCGATATGCAATCCATTTGTTCCTTTTTTGTTCCAAGAGAGCCGGGCTGTATTTGGTTCAGCCCCGCTGCGCTCGTCCCTGGCGGATCATCTGAATCTGGCCGCGTTCCTCGTACTCCATTGCGGCTTCGAAACTTGCTATTTCCAGGCTTGTGTCGAACGAGCGCTTGGAGATGCGTAAGGCATCTGGCGCGGCCTTGAGCATGTCATCAACGAGCGACTGTGCTGTGGCGCGAAGATCACTATCCGGGACCACCTGGGAGACAAGGCCTGTGCGCAAGGCCTCGGCGGCATTCATCGGTCGGCCCGTCAGCAGCATCTCGCGGGCCTTTGAGATGCCTATGGTTCTCTGTAGCCGCCAGCTTACGCCCAGTTCGGTGCCGGACAAGCCGATCTTGATGAAGGCCGGATGGAATGCGGCGCTCTCGCCGGCAATGATGATGTCGGACGCCAATGCAAAAGCCAGGCCACCTCCCGCTGCCGCCCCCTGCACGAGACAGATAATCGGCTGCGGGCAGGTGCGCATAGACCTCATCACGTCGCGGAGGGTCCAGTCGCCATTGGGCCCATCCCGTAGTTGGTCCGGTTGTCCACCGGCCTTGAGGTCCGCGCCGGAACAGAAAGCGCGGCCGAAGCCAGCCATGACGATGATACGGGTGTCGGCGTCACGTCGGCGAGCCTCAAAGTAGGCAAGCAGTTGCTCGGCCATCGGCTGGTTTATGGCGTTGAGACGTTCTGGCCGATTGAGGGTCAGCCAGTTAACGCCGTCGGCGGATTCGAGCTCAAAGGTAGAGGCGTCGGGCATGGGGGAGGACATCTCCAAAATCTGCGAAAAAGGCCATCAGACTCCTGCATGGAGCGGTAACGGCCCCATTCAAAGGCTCAGCGCGGCGTCCGTGGCCCTGACCAGTCCGTCGATGATGCCGGGCTCGGTTGAGGCGTGTCCCGCGTCCCAGATCAGGTTGAAGTTGGCTTCGGGCCAAGCAGTCTTCAGGGCCCAGGCGCTTTCGAGCGGGGTTACGACGTCGAAGCGGCCCTGCACGATCCATGCCGGGATATGGCGGATGGCATCGACATTCTTCAGCAGCCAGCCGTCCTCGTCCATGAAGCCGTCGTTGATGAAGTAATGGCACTCGATGCGCGAGAACGCGATTGCAAAATCAATCTCATCGAATTTGGGTGGACGCGCCTGGGGGCCGCGCAGCGAGAGTGTATCACCCTCCCACTGGCTCCATGCTGTAGCGGCCTCCGCCTGAACCTTCCGGTCTGGATGAGTGAGTCGGCGATGATAGGCCCCGACCATATCGTGACGCTCTTCCGGAGGGATGACTCTCATAAACCTCTCCCAGGAATCGGGAAAGATCATCGAAGCGCCGTCCTGATAGAACCATTGAACTTCGCGGTGTGTGATCAGGAAAATGCCGCGCAGCACCATCGCCTCGACGCGATCAGGATGCTTGATGGCGTACGCGAGCGCTAGCGTCGAGCCCCAGCTGCCGCCAAAAACGGTCCATTTCTCGATGCCGAGATGGCGGCGCAGCCGTTCGATATCCTCGACCAGCGTCCAGGTGGTGTTGTCCTCCAGTGACGCGTTGGGCCGGCTCCTGCCGCAACCGCGCTGGTCGAACAGCGTAACCCGCCAGCGTTCAGGATCGAAGAACCTGCGCATTGTCGGATTGATTGCTCCCCCAGGGCCACCATGCAGCACGACCGCGGGCTTGCCCGAGCGAGTCCCACATTGCTCGTAATAGATTTCGTGTGGCCCCTGCACGGGCAGCCAGCCGCTGGCGAAGGGCTGGGTCTCCGCGTAGAGACCCCGGCGGCCATTGGCGGACATTGGTCCGTTGAGGGGTGCGGTGCGATCCATGGATGCTCCTTAGATCGGAAACCGCTTATCGAGCCAGCCCAGAAGTGTTTGATTGACGGCCTCGGGCTGTTCCTGCTGCGTCCAGTGGCCGCTGTCCTTGATCAGGACCTTTTCGAGGTCAGTAACATAGGCTTCCATCCCGTCTGCGGCGGACGGAGGTAAAACCGCGTCCAGTTCCGCCATAACCATCAACGATGGCGCCTGGACATGGTCCACAATCTCGGCCGAGCGCTCCCAGTTGCGAGTGAAATTGCGGTACCAGTTGATGCCGCCCGTGAAGCCGGTGCGTTCAAAACTTTCTACGAAGGCAGCCATCTCGTCGTCACTCAAGAACCTGGGGCGAGGATCGTAGGTTGGATCGTACGCCTTCAGAATGTCCACTAGCGCAAAAGTCGCTCCGGCCGACTCCGTTTCACCCTCCGCCAGGACACTTCCGGATAGTCCGCCTTCCGCAGCGGGAGTTCCTGGAACAGGCCTGCGCATGAAGAAATCCATCGTCCTGGCAACGTTATCGCCCAGAACTGCATCGTCCTCCGCAGGTTTCTGGAAATGAACAATGTACATATCATCGCCGAACCGACGACGCATGATCTCGATCGGATCGGCGGGTGATCGGGCCATGAACGGTGTATTGACGCCGATAACGCCGACGACGCGATCCGGATAGCGTAGCGGCATCTGCCAGACGACAATACCACCCCAGTCGTGACCGCAGAAAATCGCCTTTTCGATGCCGAGGTGGTCGAGCAGCCCGATCATATCGGCGGTGAGATGCTCAATGTCATAGTCTGTCACTGCTTGCGGTCGCGAACTCAGCCCGTAGCCCCGCTGGTCCGGCGCGATGGCCCAACGACCGGCGGCTTCAAAGGCGCGCAGTTGATGGCGCCAGGAAAAGGCCAGCTCCGGAAAGCCGTGGCAGAAGACCACGGGCACGCCGGTCCGGGGGCCGACCTCATAGTAGGCGAGACGCACGCCGTTGGTTTCAACATACTGTACGGGTGGCATCTGCTTTTCGAGGGCGGTCATTGTGGCTCCTTGGATAGTGTTCAGGACGGTGCGGCTGGTATTGTGGGATCAACGCCGCGTGCGGCCCAGGCAAGCACCGCCCACCCAGCGAGGAAAAGAACGCCGCCAATTGGGGTGATCGCGCCGACCCAGCGGGGCGCGCCAAGGGCAAGAGCGTAGAGCGACCCACTGAAAAAGGCGGAGCCCGAGAAGAACAAAGCAGGCACGAAACGGGCGCGGCGGGCACCGACCTGCATGAAGGTGGCGCACGCGAGCGTGGCCATGGCATGCATGAACTGATAGTGGGCCGCGGTCTGAATCAGCTCCTTGGCGTGTGCATCGCCGATGCCGTGAGCGGCGAACGCACCGGCGGCGACGCTAACCATGCCGCTCAGTGCTGCAAGGGTCATCCAGTTCCTGCGGGTCCAGTTCATGCTTGACCCATCGTCACGATTGCCATGGGCCAGTTGCTGGCCATAGGCTGATTTCAAACAAGGAGGATACGAACATGGCGTTGACCAAGGGGGACGACTTTCCGATCCATCAGACCAGCGAGCCGATCGCCTATTCCGGCACCGACCTCAACTTCTACGACCGCTACTTCTTTAACGGCTATGGCTATGAGGGCGAGGATTTCTTTGCCCTCGCCTTCGGGGTCTACCCGCACCTGAACATTGCGGACGCCAGCTTCTGCGTGGTGAGAGACGGCGTGCAGACCGCGCTTCATGCCAGCCGGTGGCTGGAGATGGAGCGCATGGACCTCAGCGTCGGACCGATTGCCATCGAAGTGCTTGAGCCGCTCAGGTCGCTGAAGCTGACTGTTATGGCTCCCCAACATGGGCTGCATGCTGAAATCGTGTTCGAGGGGCGGGCTTTTCCGGTCGAGGAGCCCCGTTTCATTCGTCGCCATGGCCCGCGCGCATTCATGGACTATACGCGCATGACCCAGAATGGTCGCTATAGAGGCTGGATCGAACTCGATGGCCGGCGGCGCAGCATCGACGGTTTTGTCGGCACCCGGGATCGCTCGTGGGGGGTGCGCCCGATTGGCGCCGCCGACACTCAGCCTGTGGTTCCGGCGGCCCCGATGCAGTTCTACTGGATATGGTCACCCAGTAATTTTGAGGCCGGCAGCTTCTTCTTCCATAGCAACGATGACGCCGATGGCCAGCCCTGGAACCGCCGAGCTGTCTGGGCCCCGGAGGGGGCGGGCGTCGATGATCTTGTCGAGATCGCCGATTGTTCGGTGAAGGTGGATTGGAAGGCTGGTACACGGCATGCGAAGCGGGCTGTCGTTTCGTTGAAAGGGCAGGGGCCCGACATGGAGGTTATCTTCGAACCCGACTATGAGTTCTTCATGCTGGGTCTCGGATATGGGCATCCGAAATGGGGCCACGGGCTGGCGCATGAACGTCTTTCCGTCGAACGGGAGGACATCAAGCTGTCTGAGGTGAACGTGCATATGCCGCACCACCTGCATGTGCAGGCTCTGAGCAAGGTGACTTACCGCAGCTCAACCGGGCTTGAGCAAGTTGGACGTGGCGTACTTGAGCAACTGGTCCTCGGGCCGCATACCCCATCAGGGTTCATCGAGGTGCTGGATTTCGCGAAATGAGAACGACGGTCGAGCGTCGACAACTGGAGGCAATTGAGTGCGCGCACTACAACTGATCGGCGGCGTTGGTCTGGAAAACCTCAAGGTCGTTGACCTGCCGGACCCTGTGCCTGGGCCGGATGAAGTGCTCGTACGCATGCGAGCGGTTTCGCTGAACTATCGCGACCTGTTGATGCTGGAAGGGATGTACGGGCGCGCTACGCCGTTACCGCTTACGCCTTTTTCAGATGGCTGCGGTTTGGTCGAAGCGGTCGGCAGCGCAGTGACGCGTTTCTCGCCGGGCGACCGTGTATCGACACTATTCTTTCAGAAATGGTTGTCCGGAAAGCCAACCTACGAGAGCCAGATGTCGGCGCTGGGCGTACCGGTTCCGGGCGCGGGGCGTGAACTGGCGACCTTCCATGAGGATGGGCTATCCAGGGTTCCGGACTTCCTTACCGATCAACAGGTATCGACGCTCGCATGCGCCGCTCTGACCGCCTGGCGGGCACTGTTCGAGGATGCGCGGCTGCAGCCTGGCGACTGGGTTGTATTGCAAGGCACGGGCGGCGTGTCGATCTTCGGGCTGCAGTTTGCCAAGGCCGCGGGCTACCGCACGATCATTACCTCATCGTCGGACGCAAAGCTGGAACGGGCCCGGATGCTTGGGGCCGATCACCTTGTTAACTATAAATCGACGCCCGATTGGGGCAGAGCCGCGCGTGCGATCACCGAAGGACGCGGAGTTGATTTCGTGATGGAGGTTGGCGGGGGCGGCACTTTGACTGAAAGCCTACGCTCCATCGCCTTGATGGGGCACATCGCCATCATCGGCGTACTGGGGGGTGCGGCGGAGCCGCTGCAAATGGGTTCGATGATTGCCTCGGGCGCCAGGCTTCAGGGTGTCTCGGTGGGATCCAGGGCAATGTTTGAGGCCATGTGCCGCGCGATCGACGCGCACAGGATTTCTCCCGTGGTCGACAAGATATACGATTTCACCGATGCGAAGGACGCGTTGGAGGCCATGCGAGCCAACGCCCATTTCGGGAAGATCGTGCTCGAGTTCTAGATCCTGGTTGCCCAGGACCCAGACTCGTTTGGAGAGTTAGCTGCGTTCGTGGAGGGCGCGGATGATCAGGTCGGCGGATTGCTCGGCTGTCAGCGCGCTGGTGTCGACGCGAATTTCCGGGTTCTCCGGTTCTTCATAGGGGCTGTCGATACCAGTGAAATTGCGCAGTTCGCCACGTCGCGCCTTCGCATAGAGACCCTTGACGTCGCGCTGCTCTGCCAGAGCGAGCGGTGTTTCCACGTACACTTCGAGGAACTCGCCCTCCGCCATCATATCGCGCGCCATACGACGCTCCGAGCGGAACGGGCTGATGAACGAGACCAGCACGATCAGGCCCGCGTCGACCATCAGCTTTGACACTTCCGCTACCCGCCGGATGTTCTCGACCCGTTCTGCGTCGGTGAAGCCGAGGTCTCGGTTGAGGCCATGGCGGACATTGTCGCCATCGAGAAGGTAAGTGTGCCGCCCAGCGGCAAGCAGCTTTTTTTCGACCAGATTGGCGATCGTCGACTTGCCGGCCCCAGACAGCCCCGTGAACCACAACACTGCCGGCTTCTGGCCTTTGGCCATAGCGCGGGTTTCCTTGGTAACGTCGACGGCCTGCCAATGGATATTCTGCGACCGACGAAGCGCAAAATGGATCATGCCGGCGCCGACCGTGGTGTTGGTCATCTTGTCAATCAGGATGAAGCCGCCCAGATCGTGGTCGGTTTCATAGGGATCGAAGGCTATTGAGCGGTCGATGCTGATATTGCAGACGGCAATTTCATTGAGCTCCAGCTGGCGCGCGGCCAGATGTTCGAGCGTGTTTACATTGATCTTGTATTTCGGCTCAGCGACGGTTGCCGTGCTCATCGTCGCGCCGAGCTTAAACCCATATGCACGACCTGGGAGCATCGGTTCGGTGGCCATCCAGACGATAGTGGTTTCGAACTGGTCGGCAACTTCGGTCGGCGACTTGGAAGCTGCGATAACGTCGCCGCGCGAGCAGTCGACTTCATCAGCAAAGGTCAATGTGACGGACTGGCCGGCGACAGCCTTTTCGAGGTCCCCGTCTTTGGTGACGATCCGGGTAATCGTCGATTCCCGTCCGGAGGGAAGGACGCGAATCCGGTCGCCCGGCATCACCATGCCGGAGGCGACCTGGCCGCTGAAACCGCGGAAGTCGAGGTTCGGACGGTTGACCCACTGCACCGGCATGCGGAACGGGCCGGCCTGCAGGTGTTCTGCGTCGATTTCCACGGTCTCAAGATGGTGGACGAGCGTCGGACCTTCGTACCAGGGCGTAGTATCGCTCTTGGAAGCGATATTGTCGCCTCTCAGGCCCGAAATCGGGATGGCCAGGAAGTCCTCTATGCCGATTTCGCCGGCAAAGGTCCGATAGTCCGCGACAATATCGTCAAAAACCTTCTGGTCGTAGCCGACAAGATCCATCTTGTTCACGGCCAGGACGACCTTGCGGATGCCGATCAACTTGACCAGGAAACTGTGGCGGCGGGTCTGGGTAAGGATGCCCTTACGGGCATCGATCAGGATAATCGCCAGGTCGGCGGTCGATGCGCCGGTGACCATGTTTCGTGTGTATTGCTCGTGGCCTGGGGTGTCGGCGACGATGAACTTGCGCTTGTCCGTGGAGAAAAAGCGATAGGCGACATCGATGGTGATGCCTTGTTCGCGTTCCGCGGCCAATCCGTCGACCAGCAAGGCGAAATCGATCTCGCCTCCCTGCGTGCCTATCCGCTTCGAGTCGGCTTCCAGCGCGGCCATCTGGTCCTCGAAGATCATCTTCGAGTCGTATAGTAGCCGGCCGATTAGCGTCGATTTCCCGTCGTCGACGGATCCGCAGGTGATGAACCGCAGCAGCGACTTGTGCTGGTGTGACTCGAGATACGCGTCGATGTCGGTGGCGATGAGATCGGAAACGTGGGCCATCAGAAGTAACCTTCGCGCTTCTTCTTTTCCATGGACGCAGCTTGATCATGGTCGATCGCGCGGCCCTGGCGTTCTGACGTCGTTGTCAGCAACATTTCCTGGATGATTTCGGGTAGTGTCGCAGCGTCGCTTTCGACGGCGCCGGTGAGCGGATAGCAGCCAAGTGTACGGAACCGCACACTCTTCATCATCGGTACTTCGCCTGGATGCAGCCGCATGCGCTCGTCATCCACCATGATCAGGATGCCGTCCCGTTCGACCACCGGCCGAACCGCGGAGAAGTACAGCGGAACAATCGGGATGTTCTCAAGATGGATGTATTGCCAGATGTCCAGCTCGGTCCAGTTTGAAATCGGGAAGACCCGGAGGCTCTGCCCCTTGGTTATGCGATTGTTGTACAGCTTCCAGAGCTCTGGGCGTTGATTTTTCGGGTCCCAGCCGTGCTGCGCGCTCCGTACCGAAACCACGCGCTCCTTTGCCCGGCTCTTTTCTTCGTCGCGTCGGGCCCCACCGAAGGCCGCGTCGAATCCGTATTTGTCGAGCGCCTGTTTCAATCCTTGCGTCTTCCACATGTCGGTATGGAGCGAGCCGTGATCGAATGGATTGATGCCCGCCGCTTCGGCTTCCGGATTTCTGTGGACGATCAGATCAAACCCAAGCTCGCGGGCCATACGTTCACGCATTTCGTACATGGCCTGAAATTTCCAGGTCGTGTCGACGTGCAGGAGCGGAAACGGCGGCTTCGAAGGATAGAAAGCTTTGGCCGCTATGTGCAGCATTACGGCCGAGTCCTTGCCCACCGAATAGAGCATGACAGGGTTCTCAACCTCGGAAACCACCTCACGCATTATGTGGATGCTCTCGGCTTCCAGGCGCTGGAGATGGGTGAGGGTCACCGGAGAAACCTTTCCGCCTCCCTCTTGATCGGCGGACACTACATCAAATGACATTCAGGGCACCCCGAAAAACTCTTCAGAAGCCGACTCCGGAATTTTTGGTCGGCAGTCAACTAACGCGGCGTCTGATTAGGGGAGGGGGCGTTTGAAGGCAAGGGAGGGCGGTGCTGCAGCGCGGTAAGATTGCGGGCGCCCAATGTTTAGGCGTTGCGAATTGGGGATGGCTTTTGCGTGTTGGGCGGTAGACACGAAACATGTCGGTGACGAAGCGACCGGCCATTCGCAGCGGACCATATTGATGATCAAGGACCTGTTTTCACTGGACGGCCGCGTGGCTCTGGTCACCGGGGGGTCGCGAGGCATCGGCCGGATGATTGCCGAGGGCTTCATGATGCAGGGCGCGAAGGTCTACATTTCTTCACGCAAGGCCGACCAATGCGATGCGACGGCAGCCGCGCTTTCAGCAGATGGCGGCACATGCATTTCACTTCCGCAGGACATCTCCACGGTTGATGGCTGCAGAGCGCTCACCGAGCGGCTCGCCGGGTTGGAACCGCGTCTCGACATTCTGGTCAACAACGCAGGCGCCGCCTGGGGAGCGGAATTCGATCTTTTCCCGGAAAGCGGTTGGGACAAGGTGATGAACCTGAACCTGAAGTCGCCGTTCTTCCTTACGCAGGCGCTTCACGGATTGTTGACTGCGGCGGCGAGTCCAGAACGACCGTCAAAGGTGATCAACATCGCCTCGATAGATGGCATTCACCTCAACCCACAGGAAACCTATTCCTATCACGCCTCCAAGTCGGCGCTGATCTATCTGACCCGCCGGATGGCCGCCCGGCTGATCGCCGACAATATTGTGGTGACCGCGATCGCTCCTGGAGCCTTCGCCTCGGATATGAACAGGGATGCGCGTGACCGGGCCGAAGCGGTGGCCAAACGTATACCGATGGGCCGGATCGGTACTGACGAGGATATGGCTGCGGCGGCAATCTACCTGGCTTCGCGGGCAGGTGACTATGTGGTTGGCGCGACCCTGCCTGTCGATGGCGGCGTCTCCATGGCGTCGCTGACAAGTGTCTGAGCCATCAATGTGACCGCGTTCACGCGATGGGAATCATCTATGGCGTCGTAGGAGAGAGGATTTTCGAGTGCCGGAAACGCCGCTGAGCGCTGAACAAGAGGCCGAAGCTGCATACGAACGGTTTGTTTGGAAGAATCTTCCACGTAATTTCGTCGGGCACTATCTCCACGGCATGATGGGCATGACAGGCTTTCGCCTGTTTAACGCTCCAACCTTTCTGCCCGCCTATCTGCATCTGCTGTCAGGTTCGGATTTTGTCGTGGGTCTCGGCCAGTCGCTGCAGCAAGTCGGCGCGGTGATTTCGCCCGTCCTCGCGGCAACCCAGATCGAACATCGCAAGCGTGTGCTTCCGGTCGCGGTGCTGCTTGGGACACTGATGCGATTGCAGATTCTGGGCATTGCCGTCGCCGGCTTCATCCTGCACGGCTACCCACTGTTGGTAGCGGTTCTCGTTTTTCTGTTTTTGCTGGGCCTATTTTCCGGGCCGCAGCAGGTAGCCTTCCAATTGTTGCTGGCGAAGGTGATTCCGATCGCCCGGCGCGGACGTCTGCAGGCGCTTCGCAACGTCACCGGCGGCGCCATTGCGGCTGGCCTGGCATGGTTCGCCGGACACTACCTGATCCAGAATAATGTTTTCGGGAACGGCTACGGCGTGACCTTCCTGCTCGCCTTTGTTCTTACAAGCCTGGGCCTGACCGCGCTGCGTCTTCTGATGCGCGAGCCTGAACCGCCTACGGTTCGCGCAAGAGGGCGGGTCATCGATCGCATGCGGGAATTCCCCGAACTGTTTCGGCAGGACCGCGATTTCAGCTTTTTCATCATCGCGCAGACACTGGCGATGGCGGCCCGAGTGGCGGCGCCCTTCTACATTCTGTTCGCGGGACATTCGATCGCGCTGAGCGGTCAGAATCTTGGCCTCGTTTCTTTGGCGTTTCTGGGCGCCGACACCGTCACCAATCTCGGCTGGGGTCTGGCGGGAGATCATTTCGGGTTCCGCGCCACCTTCATCGCCTCGCTGATAGTCTGGGCGGCGGCGACGGTTTTACTCTTCATGGCGCCCATTCTGGCGGGGCCAGCGCTGCCGGTCACCGTGTTGATCTATATCGCGTTCTTTGGACTTGGCGCCGCACAGTCCGGTTACATGATGAGCTCTCAGACCATGGTTCTGGAGTTCGGCGACCGTGATGACATGGCCATGCGTCTGGCGCTGACCGCCACGACACAAGGCCTGATGGCGACGCTTGGTCCACTGGTGGGCGGCGTGATCGCCGCCGCTCTGGGATACCTGGTTCTCTTTGGCGTGTCGGTTGCCTTTTTGGCGCTGGCGCTTGTCGTGCTGGTTGGTTTTGTCGAGGAGCCAAGACGTCGACGGGGTGTCGCCTAACCCCTGTCAGTGTGCTAGGAATGTGTGATCACACATTGCCTTGAAAGGACTTCTGATGCGCATCGGCGTACCGAAGGAAATCAAAACGCTGGAATTTCGTATCGGCGCCACGCCTGGCGTCGTGCAGCGCCTCGTGCGTGAAGGCCATCAAGTCTACGTCGAGTCAGGCGCCGGCTCCGGGATCGGTCTGCTTGATCAGGCCTATATAGATGTCGGGGCGGAGATACTTCCCGATGCCGATGCCGTCTTCGAGGCGGCTGAAATGATCGTCAAGGTGAAGGAACCGCAGGCAGTCGAAATCGCCCGGCTCAAGCCTCACCACATTCTCTTCACGTATCTGCACCTCGCCGCCGACCCCGATCAGGCTCATGGACTGATGAAATCGGGTTGCACGGCGGTCGCCTATGAGACGATCACAGATCGTGCTGGTCGCCTACCTTTGCTGGCTCCGATGAGCCAGGTCGCGGGCAGAATGGCGGTCGATGTCGGCGCCTATCATCTGCTCAAGCCGGCCGGCGGACGCGGGCTGCTGCTGGGCGGCGCACCGGGCGTTCTTCCCGCCAAGGTGCTGATTCTCGGCGGCGGCGTCGCCGGCAAGCATGCCGCGCAGATGGCGCTGGGCCATCGCGCGGACGTGACCCTGTTCGATATCTCGCCAGCGCGCCTGGAGGAACTCGACGACCAGTTCGGCGGAGCGGTGAAGACATGTTACTCGACCCACGATCTGGTAGCCGAAGCCCTGCCGACCGCGGACCTGGTGATCGGCTGCGTGCTGATCCCGGGCGCCGCGGCACCCAAGCTGGTCACACGGGCCGATCTTGGCCGGATGCGTCCCGGAACGGTGCTTGTCGATGTGGCCATCGATCAGGGCGGCTGCTTTGAAACCAGCCATGCCACCACTCACGCCGAGCCGACCTTCGTGGTCGACGATGTCATCCACTATTGCGTCGCCAACATGCCGGGCGCGGCGCCGCTGACCTCGACCTATGCGCTTAGCGCAGCCACCGCGCCGTACATGTCGGCGCTCGCGGCCAAGGGCGTCGACAGGGCGTTGGCCGATGATCCGGGCTTCGCGCTTGGTCTTAACGTCAAGGACGGCAAGGTTGTGCACAAGGCCGCGGCGGAATCGTTGGGGATGTAATGCGCATGCCGGTATAGCTGCCGGCATGAGCGACCTTCTGCCTGAATTGCCCAGCGGCGCCTTTCGTCGGATCGATAATGCGGACGATCTGGAGTTCTACGCTCCGGCGCGTCTGGTCACTCATATCGACGAAGGAGCGAGGGCCGCGTTGACCGCCTTCTATGCCGAGACACTGCCCGACAGCGGTGTCATCTTCGACATGATGTCGAGCTGGGTCAGCCACCTGCCCGCCGAGCTGGCGGCTGTTGAAGTCATCGGCCACGGGATGAATGCGGAGGAGCTTACCGCCAACCCGCGGCTGACCCGCTGGTTCATCCAGGACCTCAACACGCAGCCGATCCTTCCTCTGAGCGACGGGTCCGTCGATGCGGCGCTCTGTTGCGTGGGCGCACAGTATCTGACTCGTCCCGTCGAAGTGTTCGCCGATCTGCGGCGGTCACTGCGACCAGGCTCCCCGGTCATCGTCAGCTTCTCCAACCGCTGCTTTCCAACCAAGGCGGTGGCGATCTGGCGCTCGCTCGGACCGGAAGGGCACGCCGAACTGCTGACCCTCTACCTTGAGAGGGCCGGGTTCAGCGACGTTCGGACCCATGTGCTGGCTCGTGGCTCCAGTTGCGACCCGATGACAGCGGTGGTCGGGCGCGCCTGAACGAATTTATCTGGCGGCGTGTGCCGCATCGTCGCGGCGTTCGTCGAGGAACGCCTGCCAGCCGGTAAGCGTTGGATCGGGCGCCTCCCCCAGGCCTAAGCGACGAAGTTGCTGATAGAACCAGGCCACGACCGCGAACATTTCCGGTAATTCGCCGAATTTCGACGCTGGCGGAGGTGGACCCGCTGCCTCGTTGATCAGGGCTTCCTCGAAGCGGGCAAGCTCCGTCTGTTCACCGTTCAGCAACCTGGCCGGGCCGTACAGCTCCGCGCAAAGCGGCCTGCCAATTCCGACGACGGCGACGCCCGCCTGCACCGCCTCGATCATTGCCGCTGCCGATCGGAAGCCCCCGGTGACCATCAACGGCGGCGTCTCGCCGTGCATCATCGCGCGCCCGAAATCGAGGAAATAGGCTTCCCGCGCCCGTGTCGATGCGCGCATCGGCGGGCCGCCCGGCAAACCCATCATCGAGGGTTGTTCATAGTTCCCGCCGGATATCTCCAGCAGATCCACGCCCACGCCCGCCAGCCAACCGGCAAGGATAATCGCTTCCTCAAAATCGAAACCGCCAAGCTGGAAATCCGCGGAGTTCAATTTAACCGAGATCGGAAAGCTCCCTCCGACAGCCTTGCGCGTTGCGTCGTACACCGCCAGCAGCAGCCGGGCGCGGTTTTGCAGGGAGCCACCCCATTTGTCGGTTCGCTGGTTGGCCTTGGGATTGAGGAACGACGACAATAGATAGCCGTGCGCCGAATGAATCTGTACGCCGTCGAAACCGCACTCCTTGGCGACCCGCGCAGTCCGGGCAAAGCCTGCGATCACCCGTGAGATTTCGTCCTCGGGCATTTCACGCGGGGTACCAAAGCGTCCGCGAATCTCCAGCTCGATGGCGGATGGACCATAGGGACGCGAGTTGACCAGCCCGGGCGTCTGGCGTCCGGCGTGGCTGATCTGCATCCAGATCTGCGCGCCGCCCTCTTTGGAAATTTCCGCCCATCGCGAAAAGGCTGCCCGCGTTGCTGCATCGGGCTCGGCGTCGAGAATAACATTGCCCGAGCGTTCGAGATGGTGGCGGTCGACCTGCACATTGCCGGTGATCGACATGCCTACACCGCAATGGGCCCAGGCCCGATACAACCGCTCGTGCTGGATGTTCGGCAGTCCGTCGGGCGAAAGTCCCTCGGTCATTGCCGCCTTGCTCAACCGGTTGGGCAATACAGCCCCGCATGGCAGCTTGAAGGGTGATTTCAGCAGATCGAGGCCGGTCATGGTGTTTCCCGTGTTTGAGTTTCTTGTATCGCGCCGAGTACCGCGTCGACAGCTTCGATCCAATGCCTGACCGGCGTCGAAGAGGTTTCTCCAAGGTGCATCCAGCAGCCGATATTCGCCGTATAGATGGCCGCGGGTGCGTTGGCGGTGAGCACCTCAAGCTTGTCGGCGCGTAGTCGGTGGGACAACGTCGGCTGCAGGAGGGAATAGGAGCCGGCCGAGCCGCAGCACAGGTGGGTATCGGAAATCGGTTGGGGCTCGTAGCCGAGGCCGCTGAGCAGTCGGGCGACCGCGCCTTCCAGTCCCGGGCCGTTTCGCAAAGTGCAGGGATCGTGAACCGCTATGCGTGGGTTGGCGGGTGCGCTTGCGGCAATCGGCGGTGATTCCCGCAGCACCTCGACCGGATCGCGTACAGCCCGGGCGACCCGGTGGGCCTTCGAAGCGTACTCTGGATCGTCGGCGAGTACATCCGGATAGTCGCGGATGAAGGTGGCGCAGCCACTGGCGTTGACGACGATCGCCTCCGATCCCGCGTCCAGCTCAGCGATCCAGGCGTCGATGTTGCGACGGACGTGCGCGCGGGCTTCATCGGCTGCGTCCAGGTGAAAGGCCACCGCGCCGCAACATCTGGCCGCCGGCGTTTCGGTCAGCCCGATACCGGCCGCGGCGAATACGCGTGTTGTCGAGGCGTTGAAGTGCGGGGCCGCCGCGGATTGTACGCAGCCGGTCAGCAGCGACATCTTGCGGCTCAACGCAGCTGCGATCGGCTTCGCGGCGCGCTTTGGCTGTGCGGCGGGAATCTTTCGGCCCAGGATCAGCAGTGCGCGCAACAGTTGGCGATGACCGGTCAGAAACCGGATCGTCCGGCGCGCCAGCCGTTCATGCCAGGGGCGGGCGACGCGCGTGGCGATCTCGGCGCGGCCAACATCCAGTAGTCGATGGTACTCGACACCGGATGGGCAGGTCGTTTCGCAGGCCCGGCACGATAGGCAGCGGTCGAGGTGATGCTGGGTGAGTCGGCTGACCGGTTCGCCCTCGAGGGCCTGCTTGATCAGGTAGATGCGGCCACGCGGGCCATCCAGTTCGTCGCCGGTGATCTGGAATGTCGGGCAGGTGGCATTGCAGAAACCACAATGCACACAGGCCTTCAGCACATCGGCGGCGATTGCTCCGGCAGCGGTTTCGGCCAAGGGGCCGCGGATGTAGGCGCGCATTGGTCAGAGCCCCTGATACAGGCGACCGGGGTTCAAGATCCCCGCGGGGTCAAACACCGCCTTCAGGCGTTTATGCAGTTCAAACAATGTCTTGGGAAGACGAGTGAACACATCCTGATCGTCGTCGGAGCGGTGGAAAATGCTGGCGTGGCCGCCGACGGCGGCGGCAATCTCGGTCACCTGCGAAGGCGACGCGGTTGTGGAAAGCCAACGTTGTCCGCCGGCCCAGTCGATCAGTTGTTCGCCAGGGATATCTCCCAGCTTTGCCGTGCGTGGAATGGATAGACGCCACAGGCCTGGCGCCCGCAGGTTGGGCAGCGTCATATGACGCAGCTGGTCCCAGATCGTCGGGTCCTCGTGCTCACCGCCCAGTTCTTCGGCTGCGGTCAGGACGCCCGCGCGAGGGCCCGATAGCCGAACATGCAGCCGAGTTCCGTCATGGAATGCGCCGTCGATTGGCAGCGGACGGCCAAGGAGCCGCGTCAGCCTGGGTTGGGACGCCTGCCAATCCTCATTGAATACGAGGGAGATCGATTCCTCAGGCCTGGGCATCACCCGGATCGAGACATCAAGGATCACGCCGAGCGTGCCCATTGCCCCGCACATCAGGCGGAACGCATCGAAGCCCGCCACATTCTTGAAAACCGTGCCGCCAAACCGCAGCGATTGGCCACGGCCATTGAGGATACGCGCGCCGAGCACATGGTCGCGAACCGCCCCCGCGAAGGGCCGTGACGGTCCGGCTAATCCCGCCGCGATCACGCCACCGACGGTGCTGGCCGGCCCGAAAATCGGCGGTTCAAAGCCCAGCTTCTGGTTGTTCTCCGCCAGTGCGGCTTCGATTTCCAGCACCGGCGTCCCGGCCCTTGCCGTCAACACCAGCTCACTGGGATCATAGTCGATGATCCCGGTGTGTCTTGAAACATTGAGCGGTTTGCCAACCGGCGCCCGTCCATACCAGCTCTTGGTATCGCCTCCGACGATCCGCAGCGCGCGACGATCCTCGGCCGCCGCACGCACTTGGTCGGCGAGAACTTCCGTGGCGTCGTTCACAGTCGCTCGAGGTCCGCAAATGGCAACTGTCCATTGTGGACATGCATCGCACCATACTCGGCGCAGCGGGCCAGGGTCGGAATGGCCTTTCCTGGGTTCAGCAATCCCGCCGGATCGAACGAAGCCTTAAGGGCCTCGAACGTCTCGATTTCCGCGGTGCTGAACTGCACACACATCTGGTTGATCTTCTCGCGGCCGACCCCGTGTTCGCCGGTGATCGTGCCGCCCATGGCGACGCAGAGTTCCAGGATCGCTCCGCCCAGCGCCTCGGCGTTTTCCACTTCTCCCGAAGCGGCTGCGTCATAGAGGATCAGCGGGTGCAGATTGCCATCCCCGGCGTGGAAAACGTTGGCGACCGGCAGGCCGTACACTCCCGACAGGCGCGTGATCTCGGTCAGCACCTCGGCCAGTCTTCTTCGCGGGATCGTCCCGTCGATACAGTAGTAGTCCGGGGCCATACGTCCCATCGCCGGGAAGGCCCCTTTGCGACCGGCCCAGAAGCGTCTTCTCTCGGCTTCATCGCGCGCCTGTCTGACTTCGCTGGCGCCAGCCTCGAGACAGATCGCACCTACCCGCGACAGACCATCTTCGACATCGCCGGCGGCGCCATCAATCTCGCAGAGCAGGATAGCCGCCACATCCACGGGATAGCCGGCATGCACATGGTTCTCGGCGGCATTGACGGCCAGCCGATCCATCATTTCCAGGCCCGCCGGTATAATCCCCGCCGCGATGATGCGCGCCACCGCATCCCCGGCCTGGCGGACGTCCGGAAAGGCCGCCAGCAATACCTGGGTGTGAACCGGGTTCGGCAGCAGCCTGACGGTGACTTCAGTAATCACGCCCAGCAGACCCTCGGAGCCTGTGATTAGCGCCAACAAGTCGTATCCGGGCGTATCAAGGGCGTCTCCGCCGATTTCCAAAACCTCGCCATCAACGGTGACAAGTTCGAGGCGTTGAATGTTGTGCACGGTCAGCCCGTACTTGAGGCAGTGCACACCTCCCGCATTCTCAGCCACATTGCCGCCGATGCTGCAGGCGATCTGCGACGAGGGGTCCGGGGCATAGAACAGACCGAATTGCGCGACCGCTTCGGAAATAGCCAGATTCCGCACCCCGGGCTGCACTCGCGCCATCCGCGCCTGGGCGTCGATCGCCAGGATCCGGTTGAAGCGGGTCATGCTCAACAAAACGCAGCCAGGGAAAGGCAGGGCGCCCCCCGAAAGCCCGGTTCCCGCGCCACGGGCGACCACGGGTGTCGACATTTCCGCGCAGATTCTGAGCACCGCGCTGACCTGGGCCGTCGTCTCGGGCAAGGCGACGACCGATGGCATGCCTCGGTAGGCGGCCAGACCATCCGTCTCATAGACCCGCATGCCCTCGGTCTTGGTAATCAGTCCCCGTTCGGGCAGCGCCTCCTGAAGTCGCGCAATCAACCGCTGCCGGTCGACGGGCGCGAATGTCGGATCGATGCGTGAATCGAACTGATCGAGCATGCCAGCTACCCTTACACATTGTGGCGCCATGCGCGATCATCCGTCACGCGGCGCAGGGCGATTGGGTGAACGATCTCCAGGCCGGGAATTGCCGACGGGCGTAGGAAGGAGTGCACCACTAAGACACGAAGAAGATCAAAAAGCGGTATTATGGCGCAAACGGTGGAAGCGCCGGAAGCCGCCGCACCCCACCTCTCATCCAGAGGTGGATAGGTGAACGCGTTGGCGGCCGTAGCCGCGCTACCACTGATAGTTCAGTTCCTTGTTGGGGGACTGAACGAACGCTCCCAACAGGAAGTTGTATTCCCAGCAGAAGCCTGTTTCGTGCGGCTTCCCGAAGATGTCTTTGTAGGCGACCTTCCCAGCCAACAGCAGATATCCTTCGCCGGTGCTGGCGGCTCGCCAATCTTCGACGGAAATGGGGTACGCATAAACGGGATGAGGCCATGTGCCTCCA